>DASYHQ010000019.1 GCA_035998445.1 Tepidisphaeraceae bacterium
GCCCAAGCTGGCGGTGAACGAGACGGAGGCCGAGCAGGTGCGGCGGATCTTCGCGACCTACCTGGAGAACCGGGCCCTGATCCCGGCCGTCACGGCGATCACTGCCCTCGGGTGGACGACGAAGGCGTGGGTCGGCCGGGATGGCACCAACAGGGGTGGCCAGCCGTTCAACAAGTCAACGCTGCACCAGCTGCTGACCAACGTCGTGTACACCGGCAAGGTGCGGTACAAGGACGAGGTCCACCCGGGGGAACATGCCGCGATCGTGGATGAGGAGACGTACCAGAAAGTCCAAGCGGTGCTCGCCCGCAACGGCAAGACGGGCGGTGCCGCCGTCCGCAACCGCTACGGCGCCATCCTCAAGGGCCTGCTGCGGTGCAGCCCCTGCGACTGCTCGATGGGCCACACGTACACGAGCAAGGGGAGCAAGCGGTACCGCTACTACATCTGCCTCAACGCCCACAAGCGCGGCTGGGACACCTGCCCGAGCAAGTCGGTCCCGGCGGCGGAAATCGAGCGGTTCGTGGTGGAACAGATCAGGAGCATCGGCACCGACCCCGCCGTGGTGGCCGAGACGGTCAAAGCGGCGCGGGGGCAGGTCGAAGCGAAGCTGGCGGAGTTGCGGGCCGAGGACAAGCGGCTGGAGAAGGCGGCCAAGCAGGACCACGCGACCCTGCGCCGGTTGATCGGGCTGCCGCAGCGGGCGGGTGAACTGGCCGCGGCGCAAGAGCGGCTCCGCGACCTAGAGCAGCGGACGTCGGCCGTTCGGTCGGAGTTCGAGTCCCTCAGCAACACGCTAGTCGAGGACCACGAGGTCGGCGCCGCCTTAGCCCGGTTCGGGCCGGCATGGTCGGCCCTAGCCCCGCGCGAACAGGCCCGGCTGGTGCAGCTGCTCGTCGAGCGGGTGGACTACGACGCGGCTGAGGGCAGCGTCTCCCTCACCTTCCGCCCCGGCGGCATCAAGCAACTGGCCACGCCACTTCAGGAGGTCGCATGAGCATCACGGTCCAATGTTCCGTTCACTTCAGTGGGGCCCGTCATGGGCGCAAGCAGATGGTCTATGGCCACAAGCCATCCGTCCCGCTCGGTCACATCCCGCGGGTCTCCCGGCTGATGGCGCTGGCGATCCGGTTCGACGGGCTGCTGCAGCAGGGGGAGTTGGCCGACTACGCCGACTTGGCCCGGCTGGGGCACGTGACGCGGGCCCGCATCAGCCAGGTGATGAACTTGCTCAACCTCGCGCCGGACATCCAAGAGGAACTGCTGTTCCTGCCGGTGGTTACGGGAGGCCGGGAGCCGGTGAAGGAGTGGCAGGTACGGCCGATCGCGGCGGAAGGGGAGTGGGGGAGGCAGAGGGAGATGTGGGCAGTGATAACTCTGGAAATGCTGTGACCTTCGCGAGGGCTCGCGGTCATGACGCTTCGGACATCTTCTTCACAAACGCTTGTTAGGGTGATACCCTAACAAGCCGCCGCGGGGCGAAATGACTTACAGCCACGCCCGGCTCGATCCGCACGACCAGATTACCCTTTGCGGCAACGTGAAAGCCGAACTTTTGGACAGAACGACATGAAGTGTCCGGAATACTGCTGCAATTACGTGTTCGTTCACTCGGTGTGCACGTCCGTTGCGCGCGGACTGCAGCAACTCGAATATTACCAGCTCGCGATAGTGAACGTTGAGTCCGTGCGGTCAGGCGTCCGCATGATATTCAGCCGTTACGTTGAGGAGGACAGGGTCCGGTTGGACGGGAGTCAACGAGGAACTTCGGTTTAAGCGCGCGGCGATCGAGCATAATCGCGAGACCCTGTGGGACCGACTGGGGCCAGCGGTCGAGTACCTCTTGGTGTTCGACGAATATGAAACTGGAAAATATCCGAATGTGATTACGAAGCGTCTACCTCTTCGTATGCAGGCAATCGCGAAGGGCGAGAAGTTGGCAGACTTCATCCTCGACGTTCGCGACGAAGTGGAAATGATTTGGAGGAAGAAATTCGAGACGTACCGCGAGGTGGCCAACATCGGGTTTCGTTACATGTTCGACCGGCCTGCTGCGAGACCAATTGCCGCCGATTTGGATCGGGATGAAATTGATTGGTTTCACAACCTTCCCTCGGGGCCGCTCTTTTACGGCAAGCCACCGATGATCGAGGTCGACGAATTGCCAGTCCCAGTCGAAATGCTGCAGCGCCTTAATTCAGGTGCGGCTGTTGATCCCGACACCAAACTCTCTGCCTCAGACATTGCCGAGAAATATGCGCTGAACCTTGGGGCATTCAAGAAGCGGCTCAAACGCTGGCGCACACCTGCGAACAAGGGAAGCGACTGGATCGAGGTCGCTGATCGCAAGCCGTCAGAGGACCAGTACCTCTATCGCTTGGGCGCCGTCGCCGACATCGTGGCGAAATGTCCTAGGGCCTCACGTCCAGCCAACGTCTTTGTTGATGCAAGGTTACCTGCGCCCGCTACGTTCGCGGGCATGTCGAACCGCGTAGAAGACAAATCGATCTCGACGCTTCGTCGGATGCTCCGTGAAGCGGTTCGTGCCGTCGGCGCCGACTCGGTCACGGCCACCATTCTGCGACGCACCATCCTCGCTAAGCAGTTGCGTCCCCACCGTCACCCACGGGACGGTCCCACACGTCGACGGCACCGTCCTTCCAACACCGATCGTCATTGACAGTTTAGCGTGCTGCGGAAGGTCCGCGCACGCCTAGCACAATGTAAGTTCACCCAGCCGAGGCTCCCATGCAAGCACCCGTCAAATACTCGTCCCTGTCCGCTCCCGACCAGTGGTGGATCCGCCAGCTGCAGCAGCTGGGCTTCGGCCGCATCAGCTTCATCGTCCAAGGCGGCTCTGCCCACCCGGCGGCCGGCTACCGCGTCGTCCGCACCGTCAAGCTCCGCGCCGGCGGCGAGGACGTGCGTCCCATGCCGCAGGTACTGCGCGCCGATTTCATCCTGCGCAACGAGCAGCTGGTCCTGCTGGAAAACCTGCGCGTGATCCCCGACGGCACCCGCGTGACCGTCAAGGTCGCCGTCGGCCTGCCGACCAACGCGTTCGAGGTCGAGCAGGAGCACCAGGCGGCGTAGTCCACGTCCCTAATCCGACACCAGACACGTAGCCGGCCGCGACAGCGGAGGCCGTTGCGGGTGGACGCCAGATCCGGGCGCACACGCAACCGCCCCCGCGCGGCCCGCTCACGTGCTTCTTGTCTGCCGTCTGCCTGCAACGTCCCTCCACCCCGCGGCCGGGGGAGGTTCGCTTGAGACAGCACCTTGTATCTTCCAACCCGAACACAAAGCCGATCCAATGATGAATGGTGCGTCGCGTGCGGGTGAGCGTAGCGAGCCGCACGCGACGCTCCCGCCGACGGCAGATCGAGCCTGTCTTGGCCGCCAGGCCGTGGTCGAGCCGGATCGCCGTCGGCGTCGTGGTCCGGGCCCGAACAGCCGCCAGAACGTGGGCCGCCGCGCGGCGGCGGTTCACAGTTCGCATATGCAAGGCAGGGATGCTTCCATGAGCGATTCCTCGTTACCGGTCTTCGTCGGCATCGACGTGTCCAAGGCGACGCTCGACGTCCACGTTCGCGTCGCCGGCCCGTCACGCGCGACGACGGACGTGACCTTTTCCCGTCCCAATTCCGCCGAGGGCATCGCCGGGCTGTTGCGCCGGCTCAGGCCCCACCCGATCGGCTTGGTGGTCGTCGAGTCGACCGGCGGCTACGAGCGCCGGGTCGCCGTCGAACTGCTGACGGCGGGCGTCGCGGTGGCGGTCGTCAACCCGACGCGCGTCCGACGGTTCGCCCAGGCGATGGGCACGCTCGCCAAGACCGACCGCATCGACGCGCGCGTGCTCGCGGAGTTCGCCATGCGCCTGGAGCCGCGGCCCAGCGAGCGGCCCTCGCCGCAACAGGTGATGCTCGACGAGTTGCTGACCCGCCGACGCCAGCTGGTCGCCATGCGG
>DASYHQ010000020.1 GCA_035998445.1 Tepidisphaeraceae bacterium
GGCGAAGGAGAGCAGGACGTTGAGCGTCAGCCGGCCCATGCTGTGGGTCGTGTTGAAGTGCTGCGTCACGCTGACGAAGGCGACCTTGTGCCGGTCGAACACCTCCATGAGCTTGGCGAAGTCGAGGAGGGATCGGCTGAGGTGGTCGACCTTGTAGACGATTACGCAGTCGACCTTGCCCGCCTCGATGTCCTTCATCAGCCGCTGCACCGCGGGACGTTCCAAGTTCCCGCCGGTAAAGCCGCCGTCGTCGTAGCGGTCGGGCAGGCAGGTCCAGCCCTCGGCCCGCTGGGATGCGATGTAGGCTTCGGCACTTTCACGTTGGGCGTCGAGGGTGTTGAACGCCTGCTGCAGCCCTTCTTCCGTGCTCTTGCGCGTGTAGATGGCGCAGCGGATCGTCTTCTGCGGTTCGATGGTCCTTTTCATTTGCTGTCTCCCTGTAAGAGGTTGAAGAACCCGTAGCCGTTCCAGTGGGAGCCGGTCACGGCCTTGGCGACGGCGCTGAGGCTGCGGTAGACGGTGCCGTCCCACTCAAAACCCTTGGGCAGGACCGTCACTTGGATCAGCCGCCCTTGGTACTGGCGGGTGAGGACGGCGCCGGGCATGGGCAACCGGCGGTTCATCGGCGGGGCCGGGAGCGTCACCGTTTGCGGTACAGCGGGCGTGCGGGGCACGGTGGTGCGGAGGTCGGCGTCGCGGGCGATCTCCGCCGCCCGTGCCTTCGCTCGCTCCGATAGCCCGCCTTCGGCCAGCGACTGGACCCGCCAGCTGATGCGCTTGACCAAGAAGTCCTTGTTCCCTGACCGCGACGGCTCGCCGAAGACGTCGGCGTACTTCTGCCGCAGCTGCGCAGGGCTCATCTGCGCGAGCTTGGCCAGTTCGGCCTTCACGTTCGTACTCATGTCTATCTCCTTTGTCCTGAGCGTGTTAACCACGGTGTCCCATGTGCTGCATCCGGGCCGACACATCAAGTCGATCCGAGGCCGATTCCGAGTGGGAAACAGGACCAAGATTGGAGTGGCTGTCCGGGCCCAAGGCACCACGGCGGTGCAGGCACAGGACGCCTTTGGCGAGGATCGCGGCGACCTCGCGGAGGCGGTCTTCCACGGTCATGGCGGACGGATCGGTCGGGTCGAGGTACGACATCGGGACTCCGGGTGGAGGCGATGCCCGCAACGACCTTCTCTTGGAGACGGGTGTGCTGCCTGGCAACGGGTTGTCCGGGGACCAACGTGAGATCCCCTACCGGTTAACTACCGGGTTGGGGGGCGAGAGGGGTGGAAAATTGGCAATCATCGCTGCTGCGAACTCGCGACGCGGTATTCTCTAGATAAGTGGCCAGCGGATCTTAAGCTATGCCAGCGGGTTGAACGGGGGCACCGGTGGTTCCCAATCCCGGCTCAATCGAATCTGTGTGTGGAGGGACATCAAATGGCGATGGGTCTAGGCGGTGCGCAACGCCCAGCGTTCTTGTCAGTCGGCTTGCTTGTAATGCCCCTTCTGGCCACAGCGCAGACCGCGTTCGGGCAGGTGTCACAACACATCGTCGCTGCCACGGGCGATGCCGCACCTGGCGGCGGACGATACGGAGACCTGTCAGGCTTCCGCTACGCAATCAATGATAGCGGTCAAGTCGCGTTCTGGGCCACGTTGGTCGACACGGACGCCCAGTCTGCCATCCTTCGGTCCGACGAAGCCAGCACGTTCGAGATCGCGCGAAACGTGCAGCAAGCGCCCGGCGGCCCTGGCACGTTTTCGGAGTTCGCCGGTCCCCTCTACCTCAACAACGCTGGGCAAGCCGCCTTCGCCACGTCTCCCGGGCGCAACGTGTATCGTGGGGACGGAGCGACACCCGTCGTCCGCGTGGCGTCCTCACTGATCTACGATCGCTACGGCTTCAATGCACTGGGCCAGGCCGCCACGTACACCGGCGAGACGATCAAGCGCGGCAACGGTCAGTCGGCCACGACGATCGTCAACGTGGGCCAGCAGACGCCGGGCGGGGCCGGTACTTTCTACGGGGTCTTCGGCGCGTGGATGAACGACGCGGGACGCGTCAGTTTCTTCGCCACCATTACCGATGCCCCAGGTGGCAACGAGGAGAACGAGGGGCTATACCATGGCGACGGCACCACGCTCGTCGAGGTCACCCGTGAGGGACGCGCCACGCCCAGCGGCGTCGGCGTGTACGCTTCGCTATTGCACGGGCAGATCAACAACGCTGGACGGACCGCCTTCGGCGCTTTGCTGCGCGGGACGAACACGGCGAGCGATTGGGGCCTGTTCGCGGTGGACGCCGACGGCACGGCGCACGAGTTGGCACGCACGGGACAGGCCGCGCCGGGCGGCGGGTCGCTCGTCTACGCGTCGGCGCACTTGAACTCGTACTCGCACAACAACGCGGGACAGATGGCGTTCACGGCGGCGATCTCATCGTCGGTTGGCGGCAATCCTCAGCAGCACGGCCTGTTCGTGTCGGATAACGGGGCTCTGACGGAAGTGGTACGCTCCGGCTCGCTGACGCCCGATCCGACGCGGCGCTTCACCGGCATCGGCGCCGGCTCCATGGCCTTCAACGACGTCGGCGACATTGCGTTCCTCGCGTCGATCGCTCGGTCGGACGCGACCGTGTGGAACGTGCCGCCGGACACGCGCAGCGCCCTCTACCTTTACACGGAGGGCGCGCTGGTCGAGGTCGCCCGCACCGGCGATCCGCTGTTGGGCAGCACGATCAACTTCCTGACCGTGGCGCCAACGGTCGGCTCGATCGGCGACGAATCGAGCGGATTAAACGACCAGGGGCAACTGGCCTATTATGCGCGATTGGCCGACGGGCGAAGCGTGCTGCTCATGGCAACGGCCGTTCCCGAACCGACGGGCATCGCGGTGGTGGGCATTTCGGCTGCCGCCACCCTGCTGGTGCGACGTCGACGGAAGTCGTGAGCGCGCAGCCGTTGCGTCCCTCTGCCCCTCCCGGCCGAGGCGGCACAATGGCGGGCGTGGCCGGCGCGGTGGACGTGATTCACCAGATGGCCTGACAGGAGTGAGCGTTGGAGGATGCTGATATAGCGTCGACGACAGGAACCGGTCACGCGCCACCACTTGCATACGCGACCGCAACGCGCCCCCGTACGCCGGCCCGCACCTGGGGCAGGGTCTTTCTGGCCTCCGGAGCCTATGTGCTGGCGTGCATCCCCGTTGTCCTCGTTTTCGAACGGCTCCATTGGGAAGACGCCATTTTGCACATCACGTCGTTCCTCGCGTGCTGCGCGTGTGCCGTAAGTGCCCTGATGTACGTCCAAGCCGGTCGCACGCCCGGCGCCGGTTACCAAACGAATAGCGTGGTGTACAAGCTCGCCTGTTTGGTGATCCTGCTGACGGCAGCCGCCGTATTAACGCTAGGCGTTTTCTTCGTGCTGGCTGCCCGGATGATGCGGGACTTCGATAGCTGAAACACCCCAGGCCATGGACCGCCCCCGCATCGCGCGTTCTGGTAAACTGACAGCCGGCGGGTGCGATGCCGGCCAGCCCGTGAAGGACGAATCGCTAACTGTTCTGGAGACGCCATGTCGGTCAAGCGTATGGACAACGTCGGCATCGTGGTCGAGGACCTCAACCTCGTCATCGAGTTCTTCACCGAGCTTGGCCTCGAACTTGAGTGGCGCGGGCCCATCGAAGGTAACTGGGCAGGCGGCGTCACCGGACTGCGCGACATGCGGGTCGAGATTGCCATGCTGCGAACGCCGGACGGTCACAGCCGGCTCGAGTTGTCCCGGTTCCTCGCGCCGCCCGTGGTCGCCGATCACCGCAGCGCCCCGGTGAACGCGCTCGGTTACCTGCGCGTGATGTTCACGGTGGAGGACATCGACGATACGCTCGCCCGGCTCGGCAACCGCGGCGCCGTGCTGGTGGGCGAAGTCGTTCAGTACCAGGACGCGTATCGGCTCTGTTACATCCGGGGCCCCGAGCGGATTCTCATCGGGCTCGCCCAAGAGATCGGGCAGCGGACCTCCAGATGAGCACCGTGCGGCGGGGGCACATTGTGAGACGACACTTGTTCACCCTCTGCTCGGCCCGCTCGCTGCTGCTGTGCGTTGCGGTGTGCGCCCTGTGGGTGCGGAGCTACTGGGTTGATGAGAGCGTGACGATCAGGTGGGACAAGCGCGTGACGCTGGAGCAGTCGCTCCGCTACGCTCACGTAAACTACGGTGCCTACTCCGGTCGGGGGTACCTAATGTTTAACCGTACGTACAACCATCGCCCGACCGCTGACGCCCGGCCTCAGCCGTTCCGGGTCAGATGGAAGCGTCGCCGTGATGAGCCGATACGCACGATCGGGCTGTACGGGTTTGCCACCGAAGTTCAGGATTGGGGACCGTTCTGCTGGGCGGTGCACGCTTCGTCGACCAGCGGGCAGTGGGCGGCGGCGCGGGCAGGCGACCCCCACTACCGCGTCGACCGGGCCTTCGACGTGCCCTACTGGCTGATCGCGTCCCCTGCCACCCTGCTGCCGCCTGCGTGGTTGTGGTCAGCGTTTCGCCGGTCCCGAGACCGCCGCGCGATGGCCACTGCCCCACCTGCGGCTACAACCTCCGCGCCACCCCCGCCCGCTGCCCCGAGTGCGGCACGGGGCGGGGCGAGGCGGTAGAGTAGACGTTGTCGATCGACGCTACTTTCTGATACTCAGCTGCTGGCAGGCGATTGGCCGTGAGGTGATTCGATGAATGACCAATTCCTACCCACCTTCGTCCCCGCGACTGCCGAGCAGATCCTCGAGATCGTTCGCGACGAGCACCGGATGCAGTCCTGGCTGGACCCGGAAGCGGATCCGGACGCGGTCCTCGGCCGCCAATCCAGCAGCGCCCAGTGGCGCGACGCCTGTGACCTGCTTCCGTGGCGACCGCTGGCAGCGGCCTTGAACGCCGCGTGGCAACTCGACATCCCACTATCACAGTGGCGTGCGGTCCTCGATCCGTCGGAGGCTCGGACGCTCGGCGGCGTGTGCGACCTGCTCGCCACGCACGGCGCGCGGTTGCCGCGGGTCCGCCCAGCGACGTTACTGGGCACCCGCTGCGTCCCGGCGGGCGTGTTCCTGACGGTCCGCTCGTACTTGGCGCAGGCCGGTGCCGACGTGGGGGACGTCGCGCCGTCGACGCCGCTGGCCGGATACGCGCGTCGACATGCGGCGGTCTTCCTCGGGCCGGTCGCACGGCTGGTGCCGGGGGCACTGCCACGCGTCCGCATGCGCCAGCCGATCCACGACACGGCGTTGGCGGCGCTGCTGCTGTCGATGCTGGGGATCGCCGTCGGGTACGTCGGCGACTGGGACATGCTGACGATCCTCTCGACGCTGGCGGCGGCGGCCTCCTACACGGGATCGTGGGTCGCGGCGCTATGGGTGAAGCCGGCGCGCGTGGAGTTCGAGGGGCTGCGGACGTTCGGCGACTTATCGCTCGCGCTCGCCGCACGCGTGAGGGTTTGACGAGCGAGCACCACTGCTCGGCCTGAGCGCGAGCGACCGACGTCTGCGTCACAAGAACGCCGCATCCCCCCTTTCCGCACCCCTTCCCATACGGCCCCCCGATCCGGACACGGTTGTTAACTGGAGCGAGGAGATAGAGCGGAGAGACCGAGAGTTCTCAGGTGCGGTAGGCCGGGAGGGTCGAACGTGGCCTAAGAGCGGCGCCCTCTCACTCCCTCTCTTCATCCCGGCCGGAGCGAAAACAGCCAAATTCTAGCCCGAAAACGAGCGAACCCCGCTAACTCAGTTAACAGGGTTCGCCGTGAACTATTATAACACATTACAGGAAAAGAAGTTATGAAGCTCGGCAGGTAGGACTCGAACCTACAACGAGCCAGCTAACACCGGGCACGGGCAGATTCGGGTTTCGTAACCGCCGGATGCGAGATCACAGGGACAGAGGACAGTCGTGATCCAAGTTCAGTAAAAAAAGCTCATCGAAGCCAAGATGATGCGCGATCCCTTGTCGAAGGGAACCTCCCTTAGAAGTGAAAGACCACAGAGGGCAACGTGTATGCGCCGTGATGCCCTAAGCAGGCGAACGGCTCTCCCCTTCACTGCTGCCCGCATCACTCATGGAACTTCCGTCTGCCGGTGCCCGTTCGCCGGCCGTTTCACTCGCTGACTTGCGAGGGATCACCAGTCGTCACTGCAGCACGCGAGTGTTAACATACGAACGCAACCTGACCGGCGTTCCTGTGCGAAATTGCACAGCTGACGCGTATAGTCCCTCAATGGACCGAAGTCAGGAAATCAACGTGCAGTCACAATGACTCGCCAACTCGTGTGTATCACTGGTCTTATGACAGTTAGCCCTCTCGACGCCATTTTGGCGAAGAGATCGCCCTGCCAATGTGGCAATTGTCGACCATTACGAGACTTACGGCGACGCATACCAAGTCGCGGCGTAAAGGGCACGGGTCGCGCGTGATGTCGACGGATCGGTTACCTCGCTGCTGCTCGTTTCTGAGCACCCGATTGCATGCGTGCGGGCCGCGGATTGGCCTAAACGGGCTCGCTTCGTCCGGACCCGGACATCCCGCGTGGGCACGGCCGGACCCCTTGCTTTACCCTGTGCATAAATGCACACCCCCACCTGTGCAAGTTTGCACAGGTGAGATCCGAACGCCGCTTGGTGCCTTGTTACACGCGGTTGAAGCCGCGCGGGTAGCCGTGGCCATAGAAGCGCTTCGGGCTCACGGCGGAAGGGCTTCGACCGTTGGCTTGCGCTCGTTGACCACACCGGCCGCTCGCATCTTCGCGCGGGCGCCAACGCCGATCATTCACAACTCACCTAGATGCGCGCCAGGCAGAGGTCCGATTGTCGCCTACGGGGTTGAGTTCCGGTGATGGCCAGGGTCATCGCGCCGGCGCGCACTCGCCGGTTCGGGGGTCGTTGCTCCCGATCAAAGCAACGGCATTTAGGTAAGCAGATGGGCGATCACCCGAGACGGATGCAGAGGGGCGCAGGTACGTCCTCGGGCTAATCAAATAAGGGTTCGGCACGAGCGGAACGCAGTGGAACGGATCCAGTACGGCCGTTAAGATGGCGGTCGCGAGGCCGCCGGCGTGCGTGGCCGGATCGCCGAGGCATCATCGCGTCCCTCCGCGACCACGGTCTCCGCGCGAAGGTGGTCCGCCTCCTGATCCCGCGGGTCGGGCGACGTTCTGGGGCGTGGAGCGCGTGTACGCTACGCGCGGGATGGCCTGCTCGGATTTGAGCACCCCTGCCCGCTCAATTCTGAGCACCGTATGCAGCTGTGCACGCACGCTTGTGCATTCTTGCACACACCGTCACCCAGCCGTCGCCGTGCAAGCCGTTTGTTCTCACCTCAGTCGGCGGCGTCAGTCGAGCTGGATTCGTCGCCCGGCGACCTCGGTGTGCGTACAGTCTCCTTCTTTCTCGACCCAACCCCGTGGCTGGCGCGTAAGACGGTTGGACGTGAGATCGCACGTTCATCCGTTGGGCACTAATTCTAGTTTCAAGTGGCCGCTCGGTGGCTCCGGCCTGCCCAACGGCCACGGGTCCCCACCGTTCGTCCATGGGCCGGCGACGGTCTCGGGAGGCCGGCAGGTCGCTCCGGGACCCCATACAGTTTGTGAATAGAGAACGCTGTGGGCGGGAGCCACGGCTTCGCCCAAGGCCAGGGGCAGTTCGACGGCGCCGACCGCGTAACGGCGGCAATACCCCTCGCCCACTTTCGACCCGTCGTCCTCGAACGCACCGGAATTATAGGACCGGCTTGTGCACGTCATCGCGCCGAGGTGCATCAGCAGCCGGATCGCGTCGGCGACCGCGCGGCCGCTCGTCCGACACCTGAGCGACCGCAGCATGCCCCGGAAACCGGCCGTCGGTATCGGCGTCCCGGCGTGAATTTGGCGACCGCCGAACCCGGTAGCCTCCAGTGTGGCCGCCTGGGCCTGCTGACGCGCCCGCACGACCTCGGGGATGGCCCCCGACTGCCACAGGGCCTGGTTCTTCCGCGCGGTGAGGAACACGACCGCCGTCCCGCGGTACGTCGACGTCCCGAGGTCGGCGGGCCGCACCCCGCGCCCTTTCAACTGCTCGATTACTATCTTGATGTCCGCCTCCGTGAACCAAGTCGGTGCCCCCAAGCCGTTGGTCGCCTCCAGTTTAGCGCGGCGGACCGCCAGGTACCGTTGGACGTCGAACGCGACGACGGCGGACGCTCCGTCGCGGAAGTTCAAGAACCTCACCTCTGCGCGGCGGCCCGCGTTGCGGAGCCGGGCGCGACGCTTGGCGTCACACGGTCGTCCCTCGCCAACGTGCTCGTCGTACAGCCGCTCGGCGAGTTCCTCGGCGTACCGGCCGCCGGTCGCCCGGAGGACGGCGAACACGATTCCGTTCGCCTGCTGGACCTTGTCTCCACTGCGAACCATCTCGGCGATCCGCGGGGTGAAGACGCCGCTCGTCCCGCCCGCCGTTCCGCGACCGGTCCCGAACTCGTCCGCGTCGTCCAGGGCGGCGAGCCGCCGGATCTCTGCCATCCGTTCACCCCATGCCTGCTGGGACGTACTTCGGGCAGGCACGACGGCTCGGGACTGGCCGCCCGTCAGTAACTCGGTGAGGTCGCCTACCGTTAATGGAGCTGAGCGTTCAAACCAATCGGCGCACGCTCGGAGGCGGCCGCGTGCGACGGACGAGGGTTCGTCGGGTCGGTGGCAGCACGGGGCGAGCACCGTCGCGTGGTGGCCGACGCGTGGCGCCGTACGGCACTCGAGTCTTTCGCACCGGTGAAACCCTTCGTCGCCGTACCGGTGGGCGTAGACGTCATAGTGATTCGCGCGGGTGTCGACGTACGCGTGGTCATTGTCGGCCCGGTAGAGGTATGACAGTTCGGGCGGCACGCGGCGGCCGTCGGTCGGCCACGGCCGGGTCCGCACCCGTTCGGCGGCGTAGGCGGGGTCGTAAAGGGGGTTATCGACCGTCGCCTCGCGAACGCCAGCGAACGCCTCGACGACCGGGCTGTCGCCGAATCCCTGTGTACACCTCGCCACGATGGACTCGCCGATCCCCCGGAGCCACGCCGCTCGCTCGGCGACGCGCAGGTGCGAGGCGTCGACCAAGAGGTACAAGCTGGCGCCTGTGCTACGCGACGGGCAGACGAACCCGCGCCCGCCGAGCACCTCGCGGTTGACGCGGTGGGCGTACGCGACCGCGCGGTCGGCGCTCGACGCACGTTTGTCGTCGACGTCGAGGCGGTGGAGCGTGACCGCCCCGCCGTCCCGGCTAACGAGGAGCAACACGCGTCGGCTGGTGGCGTGGGCCGCGAACGACTTGAACGTGAACGTCCGCGGGAAGCGGCGTCCGTCGCGGACTATGGGACGGGGGTCATCGTACGTGTTCTGCCGGTACGGGCCGTCGCCGGACGGGGTGGCCTGCCAGATGTCCTCGACGTCCACGATCGCGCGGAGCGCTTTCCACAGGCGACGGAGGTCACGCTGGGTGCCCGGGCCGAAGACGGGTTGGTCGAGGATCTCGGGAGGCTGCACGAACACGTCACGAGACGGCCACCGTAACGGGCAGTGGCCGGCCGTTCCTGAAATTGCACGGTGGACCCCATCGTCCGCAGTGCGGGCCTGCTCAGCACCGCAAGTTCACGAATCGCGGCGGCCGGTGACCAGTAGGACTTATCGGCGACCGCTGGTCGGTCGCTTTACCTGTTAAGCTGAGGGCTATGTGCCTGCCAGAGGCTCAAAGATGCGGCGGCCAGGGAAAACCGCTCCTCCCTTGCAGCGATTCGCCCGTCCTGAGTCAGGTACAAGGGCGGAACGCCGACAAATGAACTCCGTAACGGAAGAGCGCTAACGAAACGGTTCAGCTTGGAAAGTGGGATTTACTCTCACGTGAGATCGCGGACCATACGAAGCTCCCTCCGGAACGAGTTGACGAATGCGATCAAACGACCGACAGGCGGGCGCGTCGCGAAGGCTCGCGCCCACAACGGATGCCGATCGGATGGAAGTCGTTCCATCGCTAGACCTCGGTTCATACGCATCCGGACGACCTCCGCTGCTTCGGTCCTACGGCGTCAGGTCAGCCGACGACCAAGCGGGCGGTGGCATTAGCGCGTGCCATTCCTTTTTCACGTGCGCCGGGCTGTAGCCCCTTGGTCGTTTCTTCCGATACCAAGTACGCCAAGCGGGCGATTCATGTTGTATCCAGCCGCTAAATTCTGCAAATTGGAACTTCCCATGCCTTCCATCCTGCCATCGCCTAACGTTTGGGATGAAGTTACCGGGGCAATAGCCATCGTTTCAAGCCTATCGCCCGTGCAGCGAGCCTACTGGTCAAGTCGGCTGACCGACCAACGCGAGCGGTTGACTGCGGCCCTAAAAGCGATGGATCCCACAGAGCGCGGCGCCGTCGAATACGTGCTCGACCAGCATCTTCACGCCGTAGTCAGCTCGTTCTTGCAAGCGGTGGCGGAGAAGCGGTAGAAAAACCGCGTTGGGGCGGCATATTTTGGCGAACGTCTCGGTCGTCCCCGCGCGCCGCGACTGCTAGAATTGTGGGATGGCTAAACGCCCCGCTCGCCGGCAAACTTCGACGCCTACGCTTCCTCTTTCTGGGAGCTTCCCTCACTATCTCTCCGCGATCGCCAGGGATCTGAGTCGCCGCTACGCGTTCGGGGGTGAGGCCGGGCGAGGAAAGACGGGCGCGGCTTATAAAATCGTCGACGTGCACACGGATCGCCCTTTCTGCCTCAAAACTTGTTCGCCCGACGTGACGGACGCCGCCGGGCGGGAGCAAGTGCGTGAGACGCTCTCCACCGAAGTGAAAATCCTGCGGCCGTTGAGCCATCGCTGCCTGCCGGCCATTTACGATGCCCAACTCAAAGCCGAGTTGCCTTATTACGTTTGCACGTACCACCCCGGCGTGACGTTCAAACGATTCAGGCTCGAAGGTCGGAAGCTTCCACTGCGTGAGTCGACGTCCGCGATCTGGTCGCTCTTGGACGTGATGAAGTACCTCCACAATCAGGATCGGCAGCACTGTGACCTTCATTCCGAGAACGTCATGATCAGCCCTGAGGTGTTCCGGGACGGCATTATGGTGATCGACTTCTCTTCCGGCCACCGCGGTAGTGACAGCTCGCCCGACACGTTCAACCGGGGTAATTTCGCATTCAAGCCAGTTTCCGACCAGCCGCAGGCGGGACGAAGGGTCACCCGCAAGGTGACGCAGTTCGAGCAGTACGATTTCGCGGGCCTCGGCATGCTGCTGGCTCAGATGAAGGACTCCTTCTTCGCCGGCGCATCGCGCCAATCTCAGTCCGCCTACGTCGACTTTTGCGGAGCCCTCCGAAATGGCGATATCAACACATGGGACGCAATTGAGGACCGCTTTCTGACGGTGCTAGACCCGTATCGTATATGGACGGGCAATGCCGATCTCTTTACCTCCGCCGACGGCGGTCCACAGGCAATTTCGCTGCCGGCCGGCGTCGGCGTGGCCGTGGGCGTGGCCCCGCTGGCCGTTGTAAACACGTCCGCGTTCCAGCGGCTTCGGGGTATTCGCCAACTGTCGTTTTGCGAGTGGTTCTTCCCGGGCGCGAGCCACACGCGGTTCGAACACTCCCTCGGTGTGTTCGGCCGGGCGAAGTCGGCAATCGAATCGCTCGTGCACGACCGCGCCTTCCGCGACCTGCGTAGCGTCGCCCAGATCCGCGGCTTTCTACTTGCAGCGCTCGTTCACGACGTCGGTCATTACCCGTTCGGCCACCTCGTGGAACAGTACGCGGCCAGCCGCCTGTGGAAGTCCGCCGCCGCGAAGGAGGCCGCGTCTCACAGCCGCCACTCGCTGTGGCTTATGGATAACGACGAGGAATTACGGACGGCAATCGACGAGCACTGGGGACCGGAAGCGAGACTGAACGCCCGGCGGACGTTGACCAAGCAGGTGCCCGTTCTTTCCGAACTCCTCGACGGCCCGATCGACATCGATAAGGTGGACTATCTCGCCCGCGACGCGGTCCACTGCGGCGTGCCGTTCGGCGCCGGCCTCGACGTCTCCGGACTGCACCGCGCCCTACGCGTGGTCCACGGCGGCCACCGACTCGGGATTGAGTCCGCTGGGGTGCCGGCGGCCGAGGGCCTAATGGTGTTGCAAGATCAGATGTTGTCGTCCGTTTACTGGCACCCCACGATCCGCGGCCTCATATGCATGTTTCATGGCGTGTTGGCCAATTTGGTTAGCAAGGACGAAGCGCTGTTCAACGGGCTGGTCGAGGAACTGAAGCGGTGTACGAGTGAGGACGATGCGATCCGAAGCGTGTTACGCCCCCGTGTGGACATGCTGCCGAAAAAGAAACGCGAATCGGTCCAACGGCTCCTCAGCCCGCTGGTCCGCCTCAAATTTTCGGATATCTACGTCCCAACTGTCACGTACGCGCCGACGGATCCCCCGCCGGAGCACCTGCCGTCGGACAACGCGTACCGGTCGATCGTCAAGGATTTCACGCATACCGAGTCCACCGCTGCCGAGCCGGTTAACTGGCATAACGTACGTCGACTCCGCACGGCCTACATCGCCGCGCTGATCGAGATGGGCCAGCCCGCTGACGACCTCCACGTCGTCATCGACGTCCCGTATGGCAAGTCGTCGCGGCAGAACTTGATCGTGTACAGTGACCGGACCGGGGTCGAGAAAGACATCACGGACATCTCCCATCTAAAGGAGACAATCTTCACCATGCCCGCGACGTTTCTCTCTCCCGTCCGCGTCTATCTCGCCCCGGAAATGCACGCCCCGGTGTCCGAGCGAATCTCTCGATTGCGCCAGCGCGCGGAGGAAATCTTCTACGAACGACGCCCGCTAAACGATCACGCCGACGAGTAGCGTGTTGATGACGTGGTCGAGTGGCGCAGCCGGGGGACATGGACCGTCCATGACTACGGTCACGCCGCGAACGTGGTCGTCCGGGACCAATTCCCGGCCGGGCGAAACGTAAGCCTTAGCAAGGTTGACTCTTAGTTGTAGCAAGGCACCGGCAACGCTTAAGTGAAAACATGTAACGTACGTTCCCCGGCTCTACCCATCGTCACGCCATGACGGCCCTGCTAAATCGGTGCGCTATTCCTCGGCACGAACCGTCGAATTGGCGACGAGGTCGTGCCTTTCTGCCCGCACCCGTATCACGCCCCACGGACGTAAAAGATCCACGTCCATCGTGAGGTGCCCCTACCCCCACCTGCCCGAGTCCGTGCGAGATGTGCTGTGCGGTGCAACCTCAGGAATGCACCCCGCCCGTTGCCAGCGACAAAGGTCATCTAGAGAACCGGCAGGGGCATCGTTTGCCCCACGACCCTGCCGGTGCTAACTGTCTCGAACAATCGTGATTTACCGCCAGCAATAGACGTGTCGATTCCTACGCAAGCACTTCAGGGCCAACGTAGGTGTTGGTTTCGATAGCCTTTGCCAATTTCGGCGCTTCGTGAATCAGATGGAGCACCATGCCGTCTCCCCATTCCTGAGCGAGCATTCTCAACTGCTCGGTCGCTTCATTGATCGTGTCGCAAACTTCCGTTTCGTGGCCGCCCGTCTCGGGGTCTGGCTGGTTCGCCACGTCGCACTGCACATGCGAGATGATTCGCCCATCCGCGGTCTCGCCGAGGTATCCCCGCTTGTAAGCGATCGTCTTCCGATGAGCCATCGGCATCCGGACCACGCCGAGGAGCACTGGCTCACGCGCGCCCTTGCCGTTGTCCGCATAGAGGACCATTCCCTCGTGCACGTCCGCCGGTCTCAAGTTGGCGAACTCTTCATCCGACGCTGCCCACCAGTCTATCGGACGTCCAGAATGAGTGGCTTTGCTGCCGCGTCGTTCGCCGCACTTGCGGAACGCCTCTCCTGTTATTCGGGCGAGATGACGCTCGTCTCGCCGCGGCCACCGCTCGCCGTCACCGGCGATCGTGTCGCGAACGACCATCGCCCAGCAATATTTCGCAGCGTCTCCTACCGGCGTGTGCGCCACAGCAACCCCGTCCGCCACGAGCCCGCGCTTGTAAAGTTCGGTGGACAACCGATGCAGCGCCACCCATACGATGTTCTCCATACCCCATTGCAGGTCGCGACCTCGGTCGTGAGTTACTCCCCCGAACAATGCCAACGTGCAGCCGGGAGCCGTTAGGCCGGCCAGCGATGGGACATCTGCGCGCCTCCTCGCGAGCCGGCCCGCATCGCTCACGCTCAGCTGCACGTCGGTCCGCTGCTCGTGGCCAAGCATTGCGAGTTCCGCGACCGCCGCGCGGATCGAATCGGTTTTCGCCGTGGCGGACACCGCGAAACGGACCGCCGGCGACGACGTTTTTGCCGACGTGACGTCCTCGGCAATTGCAACCTGCATGGCAAGCTGCTTGGCGACGTCATCGCCTTGCCCGAGAAATCCCCGCATCGTCAACCCGCCCAAAAGCGCGGCAAGCGAATCCGCGATCATCACTCCGAGTTCGGTTCCGATCCGCGCGAGGTACCGGCCGTCGACGGCCTTTCCTAACACGACCGGAAGATGAAACGCCGACTCATCGGCGGACCAGTAAACGGCCGCAAGCTCTCGCTCGACCGTGATGACCTCCTCTTTCGACGCGGCGTTGAACGGGGCGCCCAGCGATGACGCGACTAGGCGTTCGCCGGGGAAAAATTGATCGGAAGTGCTCATGTCAATTCTCCGAAAAAGGGCTCACGTCACCGCGCGACTTGAACCGAACGATGTTCTAAGACGCAACCAACTCAGTTGCGGCCGCGGCACGTGAGGCGGCGCGCGGTGCCGGACGTACGTGCTGGCCGATCGGGGGCGTCGTGCGACCACACGTCCAATGGCGTAACCAAATCCGTCAGATGCCATACCCTGAACCAAACGGCCGGGGTATCATCTCCATGGGATGAAGGTTGTCAGTGTTACCTAGTGATACTTTCGCGGTAACTGGCAACAGGGCTAGTCGCGGCCCGCGGGGCGCGCTTCGGTCCTGCCGTATGTTGGTGCAACGCCTTTCGATGACGCAGCCGCACGTTGAATTAGTCGCTCAACATCTTGTTTGGCAGAGCGTGAATCCATTAGGCCCCGCGAGAGGTTCGGCTGACATCGACGGCGATCGTTACCAGTAGATCTATCCGCGTCGACACGACGGTTTCCCGAGTCTGACGCCGCAGTTATCGTCATGGCGATGCGTAGACAGAGCACACCCAAGACAATGAATCTCGAATTACCAGCGCGCTCGCGCAGAGCCAACTCGCCCATCGGCATGGATCAGTTCGTCGAGGCCGCGCATTGGGCGGACGCCACGTTGGCCCAAGTCGACGAATACCTGAGAGACGTCTCGGGCGGCATCGTAGACCGCTTCGGGCGGCCCACCGAGGGCGAGCTTCGCGTTGATTTCGATCGCGTTTGGGAACGCTGGGAGGAGATGGTACTCGCCGATTATGCGGAGGCAGACCGCAGGCTGCTCGCGGTCGATGCGGCACGACCTGCGGCATATGAACATATCGTCACTAGCGCTGAATGGGTCATCGCCAAGCGCGGTGACGCACCGATCCTATTGGCTGACCGAGCCTACATCAGCGCCCTCGCCTTTTGCTCGCGAGTCGTGAGTTTCGTGTGGTCGCGACGCCCCATTTGGCGGTGGACCATCACAAGGAACAAACAGGAACGGCTGATCGATACGCCCGTGACTCTATCCGAGCAACGCGGAGTCTCGTTCCTGAGTCGGCTCTGCAACGGGGGCGTGACCCCGTCCGGTCTTCGCATAATGCGCCGGCGGGTCACCTCAGAAGCCGTCGCCACTTTAGCCGCATGGCCAAATCTTTATGGAACTCCGGTCCCTCAAGAGCACGGCGTGTACGGCGCAATATGTCGCGTGCTCCGAGAACGAGGTCCCCTCCACACCGAACCCTTGCTCAGCGCCGCGGGTTACACGAACGCGAAGCCGGTACTCGCAGCCCTCGTTGACATGGGATTGCTAGTCAGCGACCGGAAACGCGGATATTCGCTCCCGCCGCGTCCGAACGTGCCAGGCCTCTTCTTGCCCACGATTAATTGGCCACAACTCGACAAACATCCGGAGTCGCAAGGAAAGTAACATCAAAAATCCATAACGACGTTTACCGTTGATAACATACCCGGTATCGAATGGCATGCCGCGCGCCACTAGTCCCCTCGGCCGCCACGCATGCGGACGCAACAGGTCTACTGGAGCTACTAAATGGTCTTTGTTGAGGAAGACGTTGTCATGGCACGATAGGCGAGCGGCTCGAACATCTTCACTTCCAGCGAACCAGGGTGGGTCCCCCACATGCGCGAGGGGGCTTACGGTAGCTCATTGAAACTCTTGCAAGCGACGTCGCGTGCCCGCAGCCTGCCGGATGTCGAGCGTGCCGTAGATTATGCCAACACAAATCCCCGAGACATCGGACGGTAGTTCGAAGTCTTGAGGAAGAACTTAGCGCCAGAGCGAGCCCGATGATGGTGCGGCAATTGCCTCGAGTTTGCAGTGAGCCTTAGGGTCGCGGCGAATTTCAATTCGCTAGAAGATAGCCAATCGACGACGCCCGATGTTATTGGCGCTAGCTAACTGTCACTCAGTGTCACTGACACGGCCGACCGCTTAGTCCATCTTGCTCTCCGTCGATCGCGGGTTCAATGCTTAGGGCTTGGATCGGACATCGCGAAGCCGAGCGTCGGCCTTCGTCCGTCAAAGATCCGCAAACGCCGTGACCCCGCTCGTCGAAGGAGAATCGACATGAATAAGAAACTAACAGTGGACGGCAATTCGACTACCTCACGCCCGGACGGGTCCCACGGCGTCAACCAAGTCGGCCCGCAGTCGTTAGAGCCGACCGCGGAAGTGCCGCACGGTGCGTCGTCCGCCAGTGCTAGCGAAGAACGCCGGCGACCCGCTGCGGCGGCCGACGGGCCGGCCTGCGCGTGCTGTCATTCCGTGGGTTCGCCGCCATATGAGCTTGGGGCAGTCAACATTTTCAACCAGTTCGACTTCCCGGTCGAACCGCGGTCGGAATATTGCACGGCTAGGATGTCGCTCGACCAAGATTACCTGGAGGTCGACGACGACCCCGAACACCCCGTGCAGGTCACGCGTTCGGGTGACCCGACGCTCACGCCATTCTGGTTCGGTTTTCCACGCCTCTGCGTCGGTCGCTTGGTAGACGGCCGGGCCTATGTCGCCCGACTGCGCGACCGCGCGAGTCTTCCCGAAAGCTGCCGCGTCTACGCGTCCCTCGAGCGTCTGATGACACATCTGTGGCGCGGGCCGAACAGCCATCCGGGACTCTTTTTCATCTTGGGCAAACTGGACTTCGTTCGCTTAGATGTTGCGGCGGTCCGACGCGTGGACCACCGGGCCCCCGAGCCACCCGGAGAGGCACAATCCCCGTCGGAACGGGACTTGATGGCAGAGAAAAGAACGGTCACCGCGTTCGTGAGCCAAGAGGTGACAAGGCCGGGCAAAGCCGACCGGGATGATGTCCTCCGAGGCTACTATTGGCCCACAGGCTGGAATGCGGAGGACGCCAAGAAGTTGCCAGCACCGCCGAAGGGATTGAAATACCTTCACGCCTGGTCGCACGACCCCCACGTGCACATGGAGGTGCGTGAACGCAACGGGCAACAGCGTGTGATCCACGTGAAGCCGGCCGACGCTTGGGTCGAATTTGACCGGTTCGCGGAGACGGTCATCGACCGCCTCACCATGGGCCGGACCGCGGACGGTCGGTTCTACTATTGCGAGGACAACGGCGACACATACTGGTGCTGCAGGATTTACCCGGACTTTGCCGACATGGTTTTGGACATGTGGCACCGGGCAGTCCAAGACCCGACGCCCCTAACACTCCTTTACAAGATGGGGTTCCTCAGCATGACGATTCCGGCCGACGACGAACGTTATCCATAACTGGCTCGACGCTCTCGCCCTGCCGCGAGCGTGCCACGGAGGCATAAGCCGCCTCCGTGGCACGTGTCAGTCGCAGGCCCGGGTACGGCAAGGACGACATCACATCGGACGCTATTTTTCGCCGAGTACGCTGTCCCTACTACCGCCGCGCGGCCACGGTCTAGGACGGACGGTGGTAGCGGTCGCTCGGACCGAAGTCGCCAAACGTGCAAACGATTGGCGTTGCAGAGATCGAGAGCGGGACCGCAGGCGTCGACCGGTCGGCGCAGCGAATGTCCGGTACAAGGGCACCGGTCGACCTCGGGATGGAACGCGGAATAGTCCTGCCGCTGATGTCGTCGCAAGCCTGGAGAGACCGGATGGCACGATAGGTGTAACGCCCACATCGAGGAAGTGATCGAAGCATTCGGGGTGGCCCCAGCGGATGCAAGGACGAGCCGATAATTCGCCGGTGATCCGGTGGACGTCGGTTGCAAGATGGATATGGTATTCATGTGATCCGCCTAAAAGCTCTGCCGGCTCACAGTCGCGGCGGAGTTCTAGAATTTGTCACGCATTGAGTTGCGCCTGGACGCGATTCTTTTGAGCAACGAGATGCGCCCGGTGCACGTGAAGTCGCGGAAGATCATCATCCGATGCTACTGTAATGAGTTCATCGACTTCGCTAATCGCCTTCGGATATGTCATCCAAGGCGACATATCCTGAAGGCCGAGCAATCGCTTTGCAATTGTCTGATCGATCGCCTTTCGCCGGGCGGGCGTAAGCGCGTCTGGCTGCTCGAAGTGAATCAGGCGTTGTCCAAGACGCTTAAGCCGGTCATCCGAGAACCTAGTCACGATCGAGGGGCGATTCTCCCACGACTCGGCGTGAAACTGCTCCATCAATGGAGTGTCTTCATTGGGTATGAATCGTTCGTACAACTGCTCCTCGACATGGTCCGAGGCTTCTTTCGGTGCCTGCGCTGCGGCACACGCATCGACGAGGCGCTTGCACAAGGTCTGGTTGTTCTTCAGCAACTCGGCGCGACGATTCAGTTCGTCACTGCCGAGTTCCATGCCTGCCGCATCTGCCGGCGCATCATACTCCGGCATGAGGATCGGATCACCTGCTGGCGATGACCCAACGATGTCGATGCTCGTCGAAGTAGCTCAGCAAAGCTGACATCTTTCGCACTCTGCTGCTTCGGCTCGTCGAAGACCAGCAGGCCGGGATGGTTGGTCGCCATCACTCTCGCGACCTCTAAGAGACCGTGTAAATATGCCCAAATTGATCGAATCAGGTCGCTTGCGGAAATGCTAGCCTGAAGGTCAAAACCATCATGTTCTGGTCGGTAGGTGTCTGGCGATAGGGTAATTGAAGCTTACGAATCCTCATCAGTTCCCCCCGGTGGGCCTTAAGATCTGAGTAACTGCCTGCTCTGTCAGCTTTTTACCGATCCGCGAAATGAACTGCTTCTCGGACATGAAGATTCCGCCCATGCCGGCAAGATCGTCCGCGAGGCTGATGACGGCCCAGAACCCACTCTGGGTGGGAAACTCGCGTGTGCGGTCATCGGCCATGTCACGGGGCGGTCCGGGCCCATGCCAGGTAAGCGTCGACCAACCGCGCGACGGTCATCTGCTCCGGTGAACGCTTGAGATCACCTGGCGTTCGCCCCGTCGCCAGCCACTGCAAGACGGTCCGATGATACTTTGTAAAACTGTCGGGCGAGTTAGCCCGCCCGAGGTAGACCATGCGACCGTCGAGGCGAACGTACCCCAGTCGCTTCGCTTTGTGGACGCGATAGGCCGGAACGGTCGGGCCGGTGTCCGGTACATCGCCCGGGTGGCGCCGACTTCGAACGCGTACATCCAGCGTTTGCCACTTGGCCCCGTCAGCATCGTTTCCGTGCGAAACGGGCTCACCGCCCCAAGTCCGACTTTGTTGCAACATCTGCTCACCTCGAAAACGCAGGAACAACTACTTGACGTACAACCGGTCCGCGGGGGAAACGACCGCGACGCCGTCGGGGACTTCACCGTGTTCCGAAAGGTGACGTCCGAGCGCGTCGCGGGACACCTGCGTGCGGACCCGCGCGTCCTCGGGCCGAGCACGTTGCCAGACCGCCAACGCCCGTGCCGCGTCGCCCTCGGCCTCGACCGTGACGCGGAGGGCCTCCGGGAGCGACCGCTCGCACCACCTGACGACGGACAGCTCGTCGACCACGTCGATCCGCCCGACCGAGCGGCGAAGGCCGACAGTCCCGGCCGGCAGGGGCACGGAACGGGCGCGCCCCCCCCGGCGCGCTAATTCCTGCCGGAGCCATCCCTCGAGCTCCGCCCCGAACCGTCGCAACAGCCATTGCTCGTCATGTTGCGCACGGCGCAGCTCCTGGTCGGCCGAGCCGCGCACCCGCTCCGCGTAAGACCTGCATTCGACGACCTTGCGAACGACCCACGAAGCAGTCCGCTCGTCGGTCACACGGAAGCCGTTTTCGATTTCGGCGGCGATGCCGCGGTCTTCCTGTGGTGCGTCGGCCATAGTGTCGTCGGGCGACGCAAGGTAGGTCTTATTGTGGCGGCAGCTTGAGGTGGCTGTCTCCAATTTCATTTGGATCTCCTTAAGGCTTCGATACAGATCAGCGTCAGCCCCATAGCGGCGAGATGAATCGCGCGGACGTCCGCGTCCCTCGGACAGGCACGGGCCAGCCGGGCGTAGAGGTCTGACCCTCGTTCCATTAGGTAGGACGCTAGTTCCGGTTCGCAGATCTCGAGCATCCTCATCGACGTGCGGGTCCCGGCGCGCCTCACGCTTCGTTCGGCGGAGCGGATGGCACGGTAATCAATCGACCCGTTTGACATCGTCAACACCATCCCGGCCGCCCCCTAAGGTCAAATCTACGCCTTCTCAACGTTGCGAGCGTTTGCACGCCACTCGCCTAGGAGTTGGCCGGCTGGGTGCCGGTGCCGCCTTCACCGCGCCGACGCGCTTCTCGTCGTGCCAACGCGGGGTCCAACCGCGAGAGCATGGTGCGCATCTCCGTCTCGCGCCAGAGCCGATAGTGGGCGATCCGGTACGCCTCCAACGCGAAGAGCACCGCTTCCCAGACGGTTCGGTACATTGCGTCGCTCATTTCGGACGACACGCCTTCGATGCCGCCGAAGCCCGCGCCAGCAATTTCGGTGACCGAGAAGTAAAGGTGCGGTTCGGTCGCCCGGGCCTGCCGGACGCCCAGGGGGTGCACGTGCTGCGACAGGTAAGCGCGCGCGGCGTCGACGATCGGGGTGGTGATCAGGTGTTGGTCATTCATTTCGGGAGACTCCGTTCATAAAGTTTAAAGAAGGTTCACGGTTGCCGCGGACGGTGGTGACCACCTAGGTCAGCTGGCAATAGAAAGTCGGTCGACGTCGAGGTCGGGCCAAGCCCGCCCTACCGCGGCCCGCAGGGCACTGACGCCGTACAAGTCACAGCCGCAGTTCCACGGGAGGAACCTGGCGTCGCCAGCCGGCAGCACCATCCGACGGCCGCGCAATTCGTTGGCGCGCATCGCGGCGTTCGCGGCGGAACAGAACGCGGTGGGGAGCGGCATGAGTTGGCCGGCGAGGTCGAGTTCTCCGACGACGATGAGGTCCGTCGGCAACTCTCTACACAGGCAAGCGCCCGCGATCGCCAAGGCGAGCGGCAGGTGGAGCAGGTCGGATCCCATCGTCGTAGAACCGGCATGCATGACGGTGGGCCGGCACAGGACCGAAAGGTCCAGATCGCGTAAAACGTCGTCCCACTCCAATGCAGTTGCTAGGCAACGCGCGGCGTGCCGGACCTCGTCCCGGGCAATGCCGCGGCACACGTTGACGCGCCCCACCTCCGCTGCCGGCGAATCGGACGGACGTGACGATAGCGTCGCGGCGGCCTGGACCTGGACGATGCCGTGACCCGGAAGCCACGCGTTCACCGACACGATTTGAGTCGCGGCGTGCCGTGCCCGATGGAGACGCGTCGTGACGGGATCGATCGTTAGCGGGACCCGACGAAGGACGGCGGGTCCGAACCGATTCTTCGGGACGGTCAGCGTCCGGCGCCCGCCGCGGCGGTCGAGGTGGACGACGACGTCCACGGCGTGTTCGAGCGTGCGCGGCCCCCGGGCGAGGTTTTGCTTGGTGACGTGGCCGACGAGGATCGTCGCGATGCCCGCCACCTGCAGGGACCTAGCCGCGTCGACCGCCGCCCGGCAGGCGGCCGCGTCGGTCCCCGCGGTCGCCCCGCCGCCCTGAATGCTGTCGAGGACGACCAGCTTCACGTCGCGGTGCGGGGCATTCGCGCCGAGGACCAACCGCTGCACGGCGACGGTGAGATGCCGGGGTTCGAGCTCGATCGCCTCCATCGCGACCCGCTTTAAGGCGCGGTTGGCGTCTGCGTCACTGAAGCCGCCAGCCATGCGTCGAGCGCGCTCGCTTACGCGCTCGACCGACTCCTCGCTAAGTAGCAAAAGGGATTTGGATCCGCTGAGAGCTTGATCCAACGCCGACTGGAGCGCGAAGCCAGACTTCCGGCTGCCAGGTAGGCCAATGAGAAGCGAGATTCCCGCGGAATTGGATTGTCTGTACACGTTCGCGGTCGCGTACAGGGTGGGACTAAGCGACCAGCATTGCCTGGGCCCAGAGTCGAACTGGTCGGATCGGTTGTCACGCAGGAATCTCTTGGCCATGCCTACAGTATGAAGAATAAAATCATGATAGTCAAGTTTAAAACTATTACTTGATGCAGATGGCCTTCACGCCGATATTTTAGTTATGGCCCGGACCAAGCAGAGCGTGAACTTTGCCGTACAGCGTCACCTTGCAGACCGATTCCGCGATTCGACCAAGGAGTATTACGGGAAACTCGGCCTTTGTTTTTCCGCATGCATGCTGATGTGGTTGGAGGCTGATCCAGCTGTACAGGCCGAGTACCTCAAGCGGGTGTTCGGTGCTGAAATTGACGAGGAGATGGCGGCGGTAATCGAGCAGGCCAAAGCCGAACAATTGAGGCGGATCAAGACTCGCGAAGAGTCGCCCAAGTCGAGAAAAGGCTCCTAGCTACCCCTGTTGACGCCCCCTAACCGCTGTACAGTACACGCCCCACCGGCGCAGACCCTCCTCGCGTTCCGCGTCCCGCAGCTGTGCTACCGGAAACGTACGCCCGCATTAAGTGCGTCAGAGGCTCATCAGCCGTCGCACGTTGACCACGTTACGGGGTAGACGGTGGCCGTGGCTGGGAGGCGTTCCCGCCCGAAATGGCGTTGCCCCGTCGTCGTGCGGCCCGCCGAAGGCGGACGGAGCCAGACCCACACGAATGTCGCCCGCGGGTCACGCGCCGGTTGTTGGTCCGGTCGGCCGATGCTGGCGTGCTACCCGTGAGCGAGGCATCCGAACCGCTTTCGCTGCCCCACGGGTCGGACTGCCGACGTCGAACGAGGCGTGCGAACTTCGGGCGTGCAGTTCGTTCGCGCTACGGCTCTGGCCAGAATTTAGACGGGTGCTCGGCGTCTGCCAGCTGCGATCCCACTGCTGCGAGGTCCACGCTGGCGGAACGTGTGGGGAGTCTGCGTGCCGGCGCGATCGGACGCGACGCTATCGAGATCGCCAAACGGATCGCCGCGTGCTGCGTCCAACGCTTCGCCCGCCGTGGGTGACGCATGGAACGGTCGTCTATTTGCATCCGAGGAGTATGTCATGGCGTCATTGAGAGGCTGGAACCGAGTCCCGCGTCGCTGTCGTCGGCGATGACACGGGTCGCGACGTCGTTGACGGCGCCGTTGCCGGAAGGGAGGTGAAGGCTGACGGCCGTGCTGTTTCGGGCCGGATAGTGGCCGTAGAGGGCGTCGTCGCAGTCGCCGTAGCCTGTAACGAGGGTTCCAAAATTCTGGCCGAGAGCATCTGCGCGAGTAGGCCGATGGCGACGGCCCATGCGACGCTCATCAATGTTCCGATCAGGACGTATTCGGGTTCTTTGCGGGATTCGGCAGTGGCAGTGTCGCCCGTTTTTATTTCGCCGAAGCGGAGGATGGTCTTGGCAGTGATCAAAAAGCCGAGTGCCGTGTACTGATTTGTGATGACGAATAAGAAGATCAGGAAACGCTCGAGTTGCCCAATCAGCTTTCCAGCTCCCTCAAAGCCCCGCAGTGGCGGTGAAATAACATTCGCGTCTCGCTGCGGCTGTAGCCCCTCTTGAAACGGCTTCATCCGGATTCCGATGACCACGCCACCGGTCCAGACGGCCAAGACCGTCCCGGTCACGTGGACGAGGATCGTTAGGTACAGGTCCACGGACATAAGGCGGTGCCACGCCGTCTCGCATAGGCTGAGACCCGTTCGTGCGACAACCACGACGAAAACAACGATGACGATGATGTGCAGCAGCTGATCCGCCGCTAGTTGAGCCAGTTTTCCCGACCACGTCTCGGCTCGCCGTTTATATATCCAATCAATCAGGAAGTGGGTGATGGCGACGCTGACCACGGCGAGCCCAAGGATTGACGCTTGCGAACGAGGGTGCAAGCCTAGGAAGACGACGATGCATACCGCGTGGATCAGTGCATGTTCGATATTTCCCCAGACGCCGGCTTTCTTGCGTTCCAACGCCCGGTCAGTCTGCAGGACAAAGTCTGCGCAGACGTGAGCACTTATCAGACATATTGCCAGCTGCCACGCTTGACTCACAAGTCACACCTCAATAAGCCATAATGCTTATACAGATGAGTTATAAGCGATTTGGCATGTTTTCTATCCATTTGACGAGCGATTTGCCCAGACTGTTTCAAAGCGATCTAGCAGCCCGTTGATCGCTCCCCATTCGGCACCGCGAAGATGCTGGGCGACTCCGGCCTGCCGAATCGCAGGATCCCAAAGCTCCCCGATCGTTTCCTGTTTGATGCTCCGTAGCGCCCCAGTAATCGCACGAGCACGCCCGGCAGACCAATTCTTCTGCACGATCGCATCCAGGAGCAATGCACAGGCATCCCAGGCAAGCGAATCAGCGCTTGACGGGTCGGGACCCATGAACCGCACCCGCGCCCGGGCGTGAGCACTGCCGCCCGTAGTCATCTCTTGCAACAACCTTCCCGACCCACGGAAGGCTGGCCCTTCCGCCTCGGACACACGCTCACCAGGGACGAAATCGACGGTACCGACCGCGATCGCCATGCGGGTATCAAATCCGCGGAGATTCATCTCGGATAGGAGATAGGCACGATAGAACAGCCCTACTCGAAAAACTCGGCCGGGGTCGGCGACCAACATCTGCCAACTATCCCCACTGAAGACCTCGACCTCTAGCGGCACATCGTGACGAAAGTGGAGCCGAATTTGACGGGATGCCTCGTGCATCACGTCCAGTAGCCGCGCACGCGCGTTAGGCTCAAGTTTCGTCGATCCGACAACATCACCGGTGATGACGCCGTACAACTTTTCCGGGACAACCTCCACGGGTGATCTCCTTCGCCCATCCTCACCGAGCAGTGCCTTTGGCGACGGACGCGAAATGCGATGAGGCGATGCTCTGCAATCGTCCGGTACGTGACACCATTGCACCCAGACCGGTATTATGGCGCGGGACGTCGAACGGCAAATTTCACACCGCATGCCAGGTGACTACGCGAAACCCCGCCGTTAGGCGGCATCTCCGGTGAGATTACGCGGAGACCCATTTTGATTCCAGATAAGGCCATTCGGCATCCTCTGCCGCGCGAATAACGACGGAAGCTTCACCGACTTCACGATCGTGATGGACACCCTCACTTCTACGAACGAACTGTCGCCTTAACCGGGTCGGGTGGTCCGCTGCGCGGTCTCCACAACCATCACGACAAGCACGGTAAAATAAAAGAAGCGGAAGATCGCGTAGACGACCGCGAACCCCTTTGCAACGGTCGACGCCGGCGTGACCTCACCCGCGCTGGCCTGAAACATCTCCATCACCGCTTGGTAGAGAAACGTGGACAGCGGCACCGTCGCCGAGGCGGCGTCGGGCGTCACGTCGCGGACCTTCCCGCTCGTGACGGTGAAGAACTTCTGTTCCGCGCGGTAACGGATCGCTGCCCGCCTGATCGCGGGCCCGGCGTCGACCACACGATACCCGCCGTCCTCCGCTTGTTGCACGCTGGGCAACCCGCGGGCATCGGCCAGTTCAACCTCCCGATCGCCGTGGCTCACGTGGTAGACGACGTACTTGGCCTCGCGAGAAACGATGAGTTCCACGGCGTCGGGTGCGGCGACCAGGTTTACCACAAGGCGGCTGCCGCGCTTGACGCCCGGTCCCGTAACGGCGTCTGGCGAGGCCATCGAGACCCGCTTGAGTGCTCGGTATGCGACGCCGAACGAGTCGTCCGCGCTTGCGGCATCGGCAAGTAGATCGCGCGAATTGATCAGTCGGTCGCGGGCGACCTGATCTTCCGAGACGATGAACGCCAGCGGGTCACGCCAGTACAACGCGAAGTTCACGCAACCGGCGAACACGGCTGTCGCCATCGCCGCTGGGATGAGGACCGCGTACATCTGGTACGGGCCGAGCGTTGCGCGGGCGTGTTTCCAAATCCGTGCGACCCGCACCATGCAGAGCAGGGAGAGGACGGCCAAGAACATCGGGAGTCCGACGGCGAAGAACAGTCGCCTCCCGATCGCATTGCCGCTGGTGCCGTAGGCGAACGATAGCAGGATCGCGAGGGAGACGCAGCCCAGGACGAAGATCGTTATGCTCGGCCAAGCCCCTCGGAACAGGACGCGAAATAACAAGGGCCAGCGCACCTTATCCCGAACGCGGCGGATACGGTCCCAAAGTTTCAATCTGGTTACCTCCCGATACCTAAGCAATCTCCCCCATGACGAAAGATGATCGCGGCCGGCTCCCTGACATCAATTCGAAAAAGCTGAGATCCTATAACCGCGCGTCGCGTCCGCGAACGCAACCCGTCGGGTCGCCCACAGGATGGCTTCTGGGACGGCTGTGAAGCCGCGATTCGCGCGGACCGATCTCGTCGAGGCCCCGCCGCGCCGCCTCAATGTTTCGTCCCCCGCAACGTGTCTCCCTCCCCGCAAGCTTTCGGGCTGCTCGAAATGGAGGAGCGCAGCGGCACTCGGCACGCCGCTGGCGACCGCCGTCAAAGCCGTAACGTGGTCGCGCGAAACCCGGTCCCGCCGCGCCCGCATCGGGAACTGCCGAAAATCGTGGTGCCGGACGACTATTGGTACGACCTCACGGACCGCGCGCTCCACCTCGTCCGGCCGTGTACCGGACACGCAGTGCTCCAGACGGCCTGCCCAGCCCGAATATCGCCGACTCTCACCCTGGGAAAACGACGGGTGGCACCGATGTTAGGGGTACAGGACATACGAACGGAATCTTGATGATGGCGCCTTGGACGGGCATTTTTTCGATCCGCCGCCGGTGTGCTCGATGGGGGTCACGCCAGCGTGGGGGCTCGGACCAGCAGCGACACCTTGCCCCCAGGGCATGGGCCGGCGGCAATATGCGCGCTTCGCGCGACCGTAGGGGTGCTCAGCGGTGAGCAGGCAGGCGTCGTCCGCGCCGTGCGGCACTGCGCAGCCGTGAGCGATATGCCCCCGTACGTTGCCAAGTCATGCGACCCCCGATCGCTGCGCCGACCGGCCCCGGTGAAGCCCGCAACGCGTCCCGCGTGGGCCGCACCGCCGCACCGCCGCACCGCCGCACCGCCGCGCGCCGCGCGTCGGGTTCGGCGGGGGAATCTCAGCGTCAATCGTACGTACCCCCCCCATCCACCATGGGCCGTGATCGATGCACCGTGGGCCGAGCGCGGCCCCACGCGGCACCTGGGATCGCACGCTCGACCGCGTCTTGACGGGGCGTCCGCCGCCCCGTTCCGGTCCACCGCCTGCCGGCGACGGCGGCGTTCAAGCAATCGGCCGACCGCACCGTCCGGCGGTTGCGCGCCGGCGGACGGCCCCGCCTGCAATTCTGCACAGGTGACGGACGACGTCTGTGCAAGATTGCACAGGGCGACAGGGGCAAGATCACCTGCGCAGTCCTGTACAGGCTCGACCGGTGCGAACGCGCCCCGTGCGAGGAGGCGCAGGGCCGTTAGTAGCGCTCTGGGGCTCCCGCTCGGACGACCGGCTGGGGGCGGCCCTCCGATGCCCGATCACGCCGGCCTCCGCTGCGCTCGCTCCCGTCAGGTCCGACGTGGGCCTTCCACGCGTCGCGGGGTGCGCCGTATGATCTGGCGAGGTGCGGCGCGTGAAGCAAGACCGAGGGCCGCCGGCCCGCCCGCGGGCGTACCGCTCGCGCCGTCCCCGTCGGATCTTTTGCCCGACCACCGTCTCCCATCGAACGGGGTCGCACCGCCCCACCCCCACACCCCCTACGACCAGCAAACGGTTTACGGACAAAAAGTTACTGCGATCCTGCGCGCGCCGCCACGCTCACGGTGAGCCGCCCAATCAGTGTACGGTACACGCGTTTCTGACACAGCAACCCGCTCTGCGAGCGGCGCGTGTGCCCCGCCCCTCAAAGGCACCCCGCCATCCGGGCCATCCAGATCACGACGAGCCGCTACCTCGTTTCGTCGCGTAAACCTTGGATCCATCCGTCCACTTCGAGTGCAGGTGCATGCTCGCCCGTACGACCAGCGTACGGCGCATCGACTCCCTGGTTGACCGGCCAATCAATGATCGTCCACTGCGGGCGGAACCTCGCTTACTGCGCGCCCGTCACAGCTAGGATGGCACGTGCGGGCGTTGCCCGTTCGATCACGTCATCGCAAACATCGGTCTCTCGTCACCCCGGCGGGCGTCGCCTGGCGGGTCGAGGCCGTCCGGCAACCCTGTTTCGTCGATGGCGGGCACCGCCAGCAACGTCGAAGGCATCGACGGCCCACCACCCAGCAGGGCCTCGGACTCTATACGGGATTGTGAGAGGAGGACGGGGGAACCACTGCACATGGCCACCGCATCGCCGCAGCCCAGCAGGTCGGTGCCGCCCAGGCGGTATCGGCGGCAGTACCCCTCGCCCAGCTTAGAGCCGTCCGCCTCGTCGAACGCGCCGGAGTGGTAGGCCCGGCTCGTGCAGATCAACGCGCCGACGCGCACGAGCAGGTCGATCGCGTCGCCGACCGCCCGCCCGCTCGTGCGACGGCGCCAGTGCCGCAGCATCCCGCCGAACGCCCGCGCCGGCATCGGTACCCCCTCGCGGACCTGCGCTCCGCCGAACCCGTGCTCGCGCAGGGCCACCGCCTGCGCCACCTGGCGGTCAACGACCGCAGCCGGCACCGCGCCCCTCTCCCACAGCCGCTGGTTCTTTGCCGCCGTCAGGTAGCAGATCGCCACGCCCGCATAGGTGCTCGTGCCCAGGTCCGCTGATCCGACCCCCAGCCTCTTCAGGCCATTAATCACGGCCGCAACGTGCGCGTCGCTGAAGTGCTCGATCGCCGTCGCGCGGGCCACCACCCCCTCCGTCTGGGTCGCCGCTGCCCGATGTCGCTCGAACGCGTCGACGATCGCCTCGGCTCCACGGTGGCCCAGCGCGATGCTGCCACGGCGACGACCGTCAGCGCCCCCGGGGTCGACGTACCGCTTGGCCCCCCATCGCAACGCGTGGCGCAGCCGCGTGCGCCGCGCCGCGTCGCAGGGCCGCCCCGCGGCGACGTGTTGGTCGTAGTACCGATGGGCCAAGTCCTCGTCCATCCGGCCCCCCGTCGTGCGCAGAGTCAAGAACGCGACCGCGTCCGTCTGTTGCAGCTTGTCATGGCTGCGCAGCATCCGCCACAAGCGCGGCGTCAGCAGCGGCCGGCCTCCGCCCCGTCCGCTCGCGTCCCGTTGGGCGGCCTGGGCTTCCTCGTAATCGTCCTCGTCGCCCATGGCCAGCAGCTGCCTGATCCGCTCGTCCTGCTGGCGGGCCGCCTCCCGGGCCTGAGCCGACGAACGCTGTGACAGTCGGTCGATGGTTGGACGGACCGACCGTTCCGGCAAACGCTCGCCCATCAGCCTGGCCAGGTCGTTGGGCACGAGGGGGACGGAGCGTTCGAGCCAGCCGGCACAGCGTCGTACCGCGTCGTGCTGCGACCGCAGCACCGCCGCCTCGCCATCACCCGTGCAGCCCCCGTCCCCAACGCCACCGCTCCCGTGCGCCGGGCGGACGCAGGGGATCAGGATCGTCGAGTGCGCGTCGAACCGCGGCTCGGTGCGCGGCTCCAGGGCCTCGCACCGGTGGAACAGCCGTCCCTCATAGTGGGTCGTATAAAAGGCGTACGCGTCGGCCCGCGGCTGAAGGTACGCATGCTCGTCGCCTCGTCGGTACAGGTATGCCGCCTGCGGACGCGGCTGACTGCCATCGACCGGCCAGGGACGGGTCAGGACGTGCTCGGCGGCCAACGAGGGGTCGAAGCGCGGGTTATCGACGGTGGGGTGGCGGCCGCCCTTGACCGCCTCCACCCGCTCACCGTTTGGCCCGGGCCAGCAGTGGCCGACGAGTGCGGCGCCAAGGTCGCGGACCCAGGCGGCCCGCCCTTCGAGCGGCACCGTCGTGAGGTCGATCAGCAGATAGATGCTCGCCCCGTTGCGGCGCGACGGACCGACGAGCCCCCGGCCGCCGAAGTGCGTTAGATTGACCGTGCGCGCATAGGCGACCGCGGCGTCGCTGGGGCGCCCGTCACGGGCAGGGTTCGTCCCGTCGTCGGGACGCTTGTGGTCGACGTCGACGCGCAACAGCACCCGTGCCGCGCCATCCCGGTTCACCGCGAGCATCGCCCGCCGGCCCATCACGTGATCGGCGAACGCCCGCAGCGTCAGCGTCCGCCGGCGGCGCAGCCCGTTCTTGAGCTGGATCGGGTACGGGTTGGCTCTGGGGTTCTGGCGGAACGGGCCGCGGCCCCACGCATCGGTCCGCCACACGTCGACGCGGTCGACGAGGGGACACAGCAGCTTCCAGAGGCGTTTGAGCTCGGCGCGGAACGTGGGGTCGAGCGCATCGAGGGCGTCGGGGCCGGGGACGGGGAGGATGGCCGGGAGACTCACGGGGGAACAACTCGGCGCAGCACTGGGACCGGCGAGGGCGTCGACGATCATTGCCGCCGCTGCGTCGGCCGCAGGTGGACGCACGGGCCACGTCGCGGGTGCCGCCCCGCTCGCGCACGCGGCGAGCATCCCGGGGGCGGTGCCACGTGGGAACGGACACCTTTATCCTCATCGGACAAACCCGTCCGGCTCCTCCACCGAACCGCGACGGTGAAGCCTCTGCCCTGCCCCGCCCCCGGATGCCCGTCGTCCGCCCCCGTGATGCTGACGAATTGACCGACGACGAGGAGCCGCGCGTCGCGTGCGGTCTCAGAAGATGGAGACTTCCGCGTAGGACGGCTAAGCACCGCCGAAAATGGAATCCAGAATAGGTGCGCGGACGCGGCGGCTCCAGGCTGCGCCGATCGTCACTTGCCCGCGCCGTGTCGGCGCCACCCAACGTACGTGGGCGGCAGCGAACCCGTCGGCGAGAGGACGGACCCGCGCGGACGTGCCTCCCTACTGGGGGGTGGGGGGCTTTGGGATCGGCGGGCGATCCTCCAGCCGCAACAGGGGTATGGCAGGTCCTGACGCAAGGGTCTCAGTGGCCAGCGAACGCCACCGGGGGGGGGTGGTCTGGCAACGGCGCGCGGGCTTCAGCAACGAGGCGGGCTCGCGAAAAAATATCCGGGAACGGCTCTAGCACCTGCTTGCTCGACGGCATCATTATCGGATGCAACCGCCGCAGGCGAGAAAAAGGTCAAAAATCTGCTGATCTTGCCGTGGCAGAGCCCGACGGGTCGCATGTTGGGATTTGGCCCCTTAACAAAGACCAGCAACGGCATCTTGATCCCAACTCTGCCGCCCTCAGAGCGCTACCGACTTGTGCAGGGGATGATACAATCGCCACGTGGAGCCTGAGGTCGAACAGTTTCTGCGGCATGCTTTCGAACAGGCTGGCTCGAGCAGCTTTTCTTTTTCCAGCGTGGCGGGCCGGGGCGACGGCCTATGGGAAGCGGCAATCGCGGCCCGTCACGGAATGCTCGCCTTTGACGATACCGAGCGCGGCCATCTCACAAACCGCGGGATGGAGTTCGCAACGTCGAAGCTGCTCGCTCGGGGGGCGGAACCGGGCGCGCAACCCGCCGCGACCATTACTGCGCCCGGAACCACTCAGACGTACAGCGAGACGTTCGGCATCGGGGGTCGGCTCGGGCCGCCGGCCCCGCGTAAGCTGTTCAGCAATGAGTTTTTCGCGCTCGCCGCCTTTGCCGCCCATGGCGAGGACTGTCGCGTGGAGCTAGAGGACATCTCACTACTTACCGGCATCGAAGGGTGGCGCGTGCTCCACGCAGTGAAGGACCTCGAATCGCACGCTGAGATCGACGGCATGGAGGTGCCGGGCACCGGGCGATTGACGGACGGGGGATGGGCGTTGGCTCGTCGACTGGAGGCCGAGCGGCCGCAGTTTGCGACGCTCCGCCGCGAGATGTCCCGGCGCGTCGCGCAATCATGCGAAATCAGGTCCGGCCTCAATGACCCGGCGGCCCTGGGCGACGACGAGCGCGCGTTCCTCGCCGCGATCGCCGCCGATAATTTGCTGGCGTACGAGCCGTGGCAATCGATTGCCTCACGTGCTGGGCTGGCAGGCGACGCCCAGCGGGCGAAGGCCGCCTACCGCGGGCTCGTCGAACGGGACCTGCTTTCGGCCGACATAGGAGACCCGGACCGGCTGCGGACGACCCTGCCAGGCGCGGACCTCGCCCGGAGGTTGGCGGCCGCTGCCAAAATGGGGTCACCCGCCGCTGATCCTGATCCTCAGGCGGCGCGCGAGACGTTCTTCGAGCGGTTCAAGCGGGCCACGGATCACGAGGTGATCGGCGGGCTCACCGCCGATGCAATCAAATGGTCCGTGGTGTTCGTCATCAGCCTGCTGATGATCGGCGCGGTTGCTCTAGGGTATGTCCGCCGCGACTCGAAGTTCGTGCGTCTGGTCACGGCGCAGTTCGCTGATTCGTCTGTCGTTGAGGCGGGCATGGCCGATACCCCCGCGCCGTCCGCCGCACCTGCCGTGCTACCCGACTCGGCGACGCTCCATGTTACGGGGCCGCAACCAAGTGGCACCACCCCACTGGCTCAGCAAAGCACTGCCCCCGCCTCGGTTCCGGCCACAGTACTGACCGAGCCGCCCGCCGCCATAACTCCCGGCGCTCTGCTCCTGGAGATTGAGGTGGGACCGGGACCTCAGCACGGACAGGAATCCAGGGCGACTGACAACTTTTCCGTCCGCGCTCCTGCCGGCGCCGTCAAGATGTTTTGGACGGTGACCGGTGGCGGTGACGCCTCGACGGTCCGGTTCAATCTCACCGAGGACGTGCTGTCCGAGGACGGCCCTCGGACGCTTCGGCTCCAAGACCTCCGCGATATTGGCCGCGACCAGACGGTGTTACCCGCGCTGCGCCACGGTGCAGTCACCGACCTAGCTACCGGTGACCGGCTGTACATCAGCGGCGTTTCTGGCGCGACGAGCCGATTTACTATCCGCGTCTACGCTCACTGATTTTCGACTGCGTGCTAACAAGCGGTCGTACCGGGGTCCCATCGATATCGCCGATTCTGGGAAAGGCCTTGGCCGCCGACGTCAGGTGGCTGTTGGCAATCAATGCGTAGCCGGACGGGGCCGTCACTCCGAATTCGCCAGCGATTGGCCGCCAAAAGCGATGCGGGATTCTACCTACTGTGACGAAAGATGAAAGAGACAGCCGCTGCCAACGCATGCTAACGGGGCGCCTTTCCTCGGGTAACAATGCGTACGCGCCTTGGCCGCCCGCGACCACTGTCCTGAGGCGGAGGGGGTCGCAATTCACAATCCGTGCGAATCGAGGCGAGGCAAACGCTTCACGACAAGTCATCTATGCCGCCTTTGTAAGTGGGACTCGGGTGGGGATCCCTGACCAGGACCCTGTACGGTACATGGGGATTTCGGGCCGTGACGACCCCTTGCTCGGGTTAGTCACCTCGGTCGCCGCAACCTCCGGTCCGTCCACATCAGTTCCATCCGGGTCGACGACGTCGCGCTCGCGTTCAATCGGCTAGGAGCGGCAGGAACGGTCGGTCGAGGACTTGCTGAGAGATTGTGACGACGCGGTGACATCTCGAGGCGAACTGTGCGAAAACCTTTCACCTCGGTACTGAAATCGGTTCAAATAATTAGTGGACTTTCAATTTTAATACTGACGTTTCGCGCGCCACCATGTACAACCCCGCAGCGCGGCAGGAGGCAATTGTATGCGGACACAACCGTATCGGCCGCATCGCATGTACCCGACTGCCGTTGTTTAAACTCTGGAACTCTCGTCATCCCCTGTGACTCCGACCCTGCCCTGCTCAGGCGAAGAGCGTGCAGTGGCGTACCAGCCAACCAATCGTTAGGAGATTATCGAATGGATCAGAAGAAGATCACCTCAGTGGCCGGTTGGGCCGACGACGTGCTGAAGACCTGCACTCGCTATCTCAACGACGTGTCGGGCGAGATCGTTTGCTCGATTTGCGATCGCCCATCGGTGGAAGATCTCGAGACCACTGACCGTTGGTATAACTATGAACTGCTACTGCTTGAGATATACGTCGAAGCCGATATCAGCGTTATTGAGGCATCGAAACGACCCCTACCGCCGGACTGGAACGAAGTCTTGAAAGCCGTTCGGACCGCCTGTGCGGTGCGAGGCGATGCGCCGCACACCTTCGACGGCACACCGTACGCGACAGCGCTGGAGTGCGTGCCCACGCTCTGCCGGAAACTCTCCCACGGGCGTCCCGAGTGGCAGAATTCCATCGGTGAGGCACCTGCCCGTTCCGACGACCTTCTCACCAGCCAATTGGTGGTCGAAGGCCAGCGATACCTGCAGCGACTTGTTCAGCGACGAATGTGCCTATCGAGCCTCGAAGCGATGCGCATCAGAGTGCGTTCGGAACTGTCGCTGTTGGCGCGAGCTGTTCCTACGGCCCGCGCGCGACCGCGGGAACAAGGCGCGTACGGCGCGATCCTCGAAGCCCTGAGGCGTCGCGGTCCCTTGGATGGCCAGGCCTTGATTGACACCACTGGACGATCAAACCTGAAGCCGGTCCTCGCGGCACTAGTGGAGATGGGCGACCTCGAACACGATGGGCGTCACGGCTACCGGCTCCCCGAGCAGTCCACGCCTTGAACCACGGCGCCGGCTCGCGGCCACCGACGTGTTCGTGCCGAGCGTACCTCGGCCGAGGATCGGACACGACGGGACGAAAAGCTCGCTCGTCTGAAAAGTATCTCGGAGTATCACTGACATTTGCGGGGAATTCTCCACACTGCTCCGCGTTGGCGACAGGCGTTTCCCGCACACCCGAACCGAGCGACGCGGAACCGGACGTCGGGCTCCACCGCTTAACGATTCCGAGTGTCGCCGGCCGTCGGTCAACGAAGGAGTTCAACATGAGCGACACACATGATTCGGGATCGAAGACTTCCTCCGGTAACGCCCTTGAGGCATGCACGGAGCCGACTTCCTCCTGCGGCGTGGGCAATGAAATGGCCGAACGGCGTCATCAGGATCACGACGGAACCGCGAGGGCCGAATGTCCCGTCTGTCATTCGGCCAGCCCGGTTGAGGCGAGCGGCTGCTCCAGCAAGGGGCTTCCGATCGAGCCCTTGGCAGCGTATCGCACCGCCTCGTTCTGGACCAATGCGGATAAGCTTCTCGTGCACGAAGCGTCGGGCCGTTACGAGTGGGTCCAACGTGAGAAGGAACTGGTCGGGTCCCCGCGGTGGCTGGAACAGCTATCGTTGTACGTGGGTCGGCTCGTCGACGGCCGCGCGTTCGTCGCGGAAGTGCGATCGAGGGCCAAACGTGCCAGGCATTGCCGGGTCTATCCGTCGCTCGAAGGCCTCGTGAGACATCTATGGCGCGGCCCCGGCAGCCACGCCGGTCTCCATTACGTCATGGCCGAGCTCGGGCTGGTCAGGCTGGACTTGCCGGCGATCAGACGCGTCGATGACGCGGTCACCGCTCACGCTGCGCGGCGCGATGGCCCCGAGGTACCTCCAACGGCTTCGGACCCATCGTTCGACTGGCTAGCAAGCACGCGCGTCACTCGAACGGAGAAGCCCGCTTTTTGCACGAACAGCGTGCGACCGCACGGGTACCCGCGCGCCACGTTCGAGAGCGACGACTTCTGCGTGCATTGGCCGTGTGGGTGGACGGACGAGGACGCGGAGGACCTCCCGGCGCCCCCCGAGGGGGCAAAGTATCTCTCGGCCGTTTCCAAGGATCCGAGACTTCACCTCGAGGTGCGCGAGGGAGACGGCAGCCAGCGTACCGTAGGCGTCTCGTCCGATTACCTGGCGAGCTTCAGCCGCCATCACGACACGGTCGTCGACCAGTGCGTGGTGGGCGAGACGGAGGACGATCGGTTTTACGTCTGCGAGGACCTGGCCGACGAGAACTGGTGTGCCCGGGTCTACGGTAACATGGGTGACCTGATCATGGACTTGTGGCGGGAGGTCGAACAGGAGCCGATGGCGCTCCCGCTACTGTACAAGCTGGGCGTGCTCAAAATAGATCGGGCACGTCTGTCGGATTGGTGAGGACGTTGGAAGGGCTGAACGCCGTCAACCGCGTGCCGCGGAGGTCGCTGAGGACCTCCGCGGCACGCTTACTTCGACCCGATCTTAACAGGCGACCACCGTCTAGGTGCGCAGCGGGTCGCGATCCACGACCCGTGCGACCCCCGCGCAACGCAACCTTGTCAAAACACGTCGTTTATGCCACGTTCGAAAACGCGACTCGCCCTGGGCGTCGTGAGCCGGACCATGTACGGTACATGGGGGCATGGGACCGGCGGCTACGCCCCGTCGCGAGCGGCCTCGACCGGCCGCATCGCTCCGCCCGCCGACGCGCTGCGACCGGCCCTGCCAAGCGGCTTCGCTTCGCGGCGACCGCAGCGCCGACGCCGCCGCTGCGCGATCGTGTGCCTGCCGCCCTTTCCGGCCCCGTGGACGTGGGACTTCCGTGTGGCGGAGATGCGCGTTCGCTGCAAAGCGAGGACGCGCGTCGCTTCGGGCGACGTACCGCCGGGCGGAATGGCGTCGGCAGCGGCCGGGGGTCGCATCACCTCACCGCCGCGGGACCATGGCCCCGCGCCTCTCGGTCGGGCCGCGCCTTCTTCGTCACGTGTCGCGTGGGGACCACTCAGGTTCACCAATGGGACGACCGCTGCACACGGCCCCCAGTCGGAAAAAAGAAAACGAAACTAGGTCCGCAGCCTCGACGGCTCCGCCGCGTCGACGCGCAGGCGGCACCGTATTGCCCCGCTCGCAGACGCAGCACATGCGGCGACGGCCCGTCCGCCCAGGTGTGAGCGACGGCCGAATGCCCAACGGGGGCGCCCCGGGGGGCTTTGGGATCGGCCCGCGACGCACCGGGGGGACCAGGGGTATGGCGGGGCGCGACGCAAGGGGCTCAGCCGAACGGACGCCCCCCGGGGGGTGGTCTATCCAACGCGCGAACGGGCTTCACGACAAAGGTCGGGCTCGCGAAAAAATCGGGGCTGGTTGTGTTAATGATCACGTGTTAGTGTTTCCGATTATCGGACGCGAACGTTGGTGGCCCCAGTAGAAGCTAGTCGCGTCGGCCAGCAAAATCGCGATCGTCTCGAAATCGTGATGCGACCTCGTGGCATCCCTCGCGCACCCGACAGTCTTGATCTTGGCCCTCTCCAACGCGATGTTCTTCTCGAAGCCCATGCGAACCTCCCATGGTACGAGAGCCGACATTCGGCTGTGTCGTCGACGGCGAGCTTAAAGGCGCCGCTCCGAACGAGCTGAAAAGCCACACAGTTGTCTCCCCGAGGACCCGTTACCGCGCCAGCGTGGCGTCGACGAGGCATCGGCGCGTCCGTCCTCCCCGCCACGACCGATGACGCGTTCAACAAAACGGCGGCTCGTTCTCTATCAGTCAACCGCTACTGTCGAACTTGGGCTCGATTCGTTTGGGTGAATCGCTGGGTGCCGCACGCCCGTCAAGTAGCGTATCGATTCGGCGCAATCAGCTGCCTGGGATGACCAGGTGCTCCATGCAGCGGTCCGGCGGCCAGGTATGCATATGAACCCCGCACCTTACTATCATCTGATACGGAAGAAACGACTCCTCACGCCATTCGGATGGGTGCTGCATTCGGTTTCAACGGCGACGGGAAGGCGACCGCGCGGGTCGCACTGCTGCCGCACGCGCCGCCCGTGGCGGCCGGGGCGGTGGTGCTGGCGGACAGCAACCACGACTCGGCCCTGCTGCACCGGGACGCGGCCGGTCAGGCGGGCACGTCGGGGGAGTGCGTGGCTGGCGCCCCCTACGCACCCGCCCGAGTTGGCTTGTGCGGTTGCGATTGGAATATTGCCCCCAACGCTGGCGACGACGGAAATATATTGGGAACGGGCAGGTTCACCGTGTCCTCCCGATGAACTGCCGGCCCGCTTCCGCCCGATCGATCGTGATTTGCCGCTCAACATGTGTCGGCGGCATTCAACGTGCAGCCGTGCGATTCCTACGCGATCACTTCAGGTCCGACGTAGGTGTCGGTCTCGATGGCGCGTGCAAGCTTCGGCGCTTCGTGAATCAGATGGAGCATCATGCCGTCCCCCCAGTCTGCGGCGAGCATTTTTAACTTCTCGGTAGCTTCATCGATCGTGTCGCGCACTTCTGTTTGGAAGCCGCCGGTCTTGGGATCTGGTTGGCTCGGAACGTCGCTTTGGACATGTGGGACGATTCGACCATCCGCAGTCTCTCCGAGGTAGCCCCGTTTGTAAGCGATCGCCTTCCGATGAGCCATCGGCATCCGGACGACGCCCAGAAGCACCGGCTCGCGTGCACCCTTTTCGTTGATCGCGGACAAAATCATTCCCTCGTGCACGTACGCCGGCCGCAAGTTAGCGAACTCGTCGTCCGCCGTGGCCCACCAATCTTCGGAAGGACCGGTAGGTGTTGCCTTGCTGCCGGAACGTTCACCGCACCTGAGGAATGCCTCTCCCGCAACCCGGGCAAGATGACGCTCGTCACGCCAGTGCCGCCGCTCGCCTTCACCGGACCTCGTATCGCGAACGACCATTGCCCAGCCGCAACGCGCGGCGCCTCGCATCGGCGCGTGCGCAACGGCAACGCCGTCCACCACTAGCCCGCTCTTGTAAAGTTCGGTGGATGTCCGATGAAGCGCGACCCACACCATGTTCGCCGTGCCCCATCGCAGTTCACGTTCTAAATCTTGCGGCACCTCCCCGAAAAGGGCCAACGTGTAGCCGGGTGCGGTTAATCCCGCCAGCAACGGGCGGTCCGCGCGCCTCCGCGCGAGACGGTCCGCTTCGCTGATGCTCAGCGGCACGTCAGTTTGCGGCTCGTAGCGTAGCGTTACGAGTTCCGCGACCGCCGAACGGATCGACTCGGTCTTGGCCGTGGCGCAAATCTCGAGCGGGCCCCCCTGCGGCAATGTTCTTGTCGGCGTGACACCTGCGGCAATCGCCACCTGCATAGTTAGCTGCTTGGCAACGTCGCCGCTATGCCCGAGCAATCCCCGTGCCGTCAGCCCTTCCAATAACGCGGCAAGTGACTCCGCGTTCAACACCCTGGGTTCGGTACTGATCCTGGCAAGGTACCGGCCGTCGACCGCCTTTCCTATTGCGACCGGAAGATGAAGCGATGACTGATCGGCGGACCAGTATACGGCCGCAAGTTCCCGCTCGACCGTGATCACATCTTCCTGCGCCGCAGCGTTGAACGAAGTTCCAACACCTGACACGACTACGTGTTCGCCTTCAAAAAACTGATCTGACGTGCTCATGCGAATCTCCAAACAAGCCTCACGTCGCCGCACGACATGGACTATACGACTCTCTAAGACGCAACCACTCAGTTGCGACCACGGCAGGTGGTGCGGCGTGCGGCACCGGACACACGTGCTGACCAATCGGGGGCGTCACGTGACGACACGCCTCTGACATGACGAAGTTCGTCAGAGGCCCGTACATTTACCGTAAGGCAACAGGCATCATCCGGACGGGACGACCGTTGTCAGTGTTACCTAGTGATACTTATGCGGGCGCTGCAGAACGCGGTTGACCACAAATACGGCATCGGGTTCGCCGCCGTCCCTGTGCTATGCCAGTGCCTCATGGCACTCGAAGAGTGCGAGGCAGCCGTGGCGGCATTTGAACGAAGTGATCGCCATGTATCCGGGCGATGCGTCGATATGACGCGCGGCGCTGGTGACACCGTAAGTGGCGAAAAGCCGACTCCGGTTCATTATGCGGGCCGCCTCGACCCACGTGCGGATCGTCTTTCGCGCGCAGTCCGAACTTCAGCGCCAGCGTAGAGAACGCTGCACATTCCGGAATTGGCCAGCTCGCCCGACGGTCGGCGGCCGAAGCGGCACGTCGGCGGCGTACGCGGTCGCGGTTTTCGAACTCTCACTAAGGTTGTGCGAGAAGTGGGTTACCGTCGACTAAGCTGACATGCGCGATATCCTCGACATCATGTCTTCGCATTTTCGCCTTGATTGACTAGGTCTTTGCCACGAAAGGAACAGCCCTTCGCCTAGCTCACCGAAGTGCTTCTTGTCTTATACAGCGGAGAGGACAAGACACCGGTCGAACTTTTCTTTAAAGCTTCGCTCGATGTTTCCCCGTGATGTCGCACAATCGCCGCCATGCGCCGCAATCACTCAACACACTGGAGATAAGCCGACTCGTGAATACGCGTAAGATGTTTATCCCATACTCACTCGTAGATCTTCAAGATCGCGGCGGCGTTTTGAGGAGCCTGCGCTGTCCGGTATCCGCGGAAAGTAATCTTCAGCTCACCCAAACCATTCTCGGGCTCGGCTGGTATGTCCGCGGACGGCGTTTCTCCTGATCGCATTCAACATAACGTTAAAGGCGAGCGGTGTCTGCTCGGGATTGAGCCTATCAAACGCTTTGTGGAAGAAGGCGTCGGCATGCTCAAATTGATTTAGCTCCTCGTAAAGACTGCCAAGGTTGATGTAGGCCATGGCGAGCTTTATCTGATCCAGAATGTTAAGCGCCTCGAGAATCTCGATTGCTTCCCTAAACTCCACTTTTGCCGCTTCAAACGCCTTGCCCGCCAGATATGCCAGGGCGAGATTGTTTGCCTTCGTGGCGCATTCTTCGGAGTATTTGCCGTGATTCGACTTGGCCTGCCGATAGCTTTTGAGAGCAGTCGGGACCGGCCCATCTCGCATACCGAGAATTGCGAGTTTCGCTTCGATGCCCTTAATCACCCTTCGGTTTTTTGCCTCGTTCGCATAGCGCTTGGCTTTACGATAAGCGCGAATCGCCAGTTCGGTTTCAGCTCGTCGCTCATTGATGTTTCCCAATTGAAAATAATGGTCTGCTGCCTTGGCAATGAATAGGCCGCGGCTGAGCTTGGCGGCTTTCAACATGATGATAGCGGCGAGCGACGCTTTGTGAGCCTCGTCATAAGCGTCTCCAGCAACAAACCACTCCGCGACCCGAAGGCGTTCACTGGCCGAGCCGACGACCACTAGAACTACGGTAACCTCCCCGCGGCCGCGGACCAGTGCTGAGAACCCATGCAATCCCACCGCTGACGTGTGAAGATCAGCGGCGTCCCTTACCACAGGAGGACTTCATGGGTTTCCCGAAGATCATCGCTCTGGACCTGGGCAAGTTCAAGACCGTCGCCTGTGTGATGGACACCGCCACGCGGGCGCATCAGTCGAGACGATCGCCATGTCGCCGGCCGACATGCACGACCTGCTCGCCCGCCACGTCACCGCGCCCGACCCGTCCGACACGCTCGTCTGCTTCGAGACCTGCGACACCGCCGGCTGGGTCCACGACGTGTGCGCCGCGCTGGGCACCGCGACCACCGTCGTCAACGCCAACGACGAACGCTGGCGCTGGCGACGCGTCAAGCGCAAGACCGACCGCGACGACGCCCTCAAGCTCGCCCGCCTGGCGCTGCTGGACCAGCTGGGTTCGGTGCACATGCCCGCGCCCGACGCCCGCCAGCGACGCCGCCTCATGCTCCACCGCCGCTCAGTCGTCAGCCGTCGCACGCAGAGCCGCAACGCGGTGCGCGCGATCTTCAACCAGCAGGGCTTGTCGCTCGCCAGGGGTGGCAAGCAGTGGACGCTCGCCGGCGTCGCGCAACTGCGCGAGCACGCCCGCCCGATCGCCGCGTGCGCCGACGTGATGGACCTGTGGCGCGGCCGCCTTGCGGTCGAGCTGGACCTGATCGCCGCCACCGACGCGCAGCTCAAGCTCCTCGACGACAAGCTCGACGAGCTGGCCAACCTCGACGCCCGCACGCAGCTGCTCCGCACGTTTAAGGGCGTCGGCCCGCGGTTGAGTGAAGCCGTCGTGCTGTACCTCGACGACGCGCGCCGCTTCAAGAGCGTCGCCGAGGTCGCGAGCTACGCGGGGCTGGTCCCCAAGCAGATCGAGAGCGGCCAGATGAGCCGCAACGGCCACATCACCGGCCGCGGCCCCGGGCTATTGCGCAGCCTGCTGGTCGAGGCGGCGTGGACGGTCTACCGCTGCCACGACTGGGCCCGCGCGTGGGTCGACAAGGTCAGCCGTGGCGCGAAAGGTCCTGATCATCTGCTGGGGCATGCTCAAGACGAACACGCCGTTCCGCGAGCCGACGATGACGATGCCGACACGCGAGATGACGATGCTCGCGCGCGAATGACGACGACCGGACCCGTGACCGGCGACAGTTGCTTTGCCCCAAGGCGTGCGCGCCGTGCGTACGGGCCCGACGACCGCGACTAACCATATGGAGGCCGCGACCTCCGATGCAGCGAATGCGGCGTGCGGGCCTTTGCCTGGGTGAATGAGGCTCGGGACCAACGAAGGCGTCCCCGATGACCATCGAATAGTCGTCTGAAGCGCACCGGCCGCCACCGGCGAAGCGACCCGAGAGCCGACCACGGAAGCGAAACGCGTCTGGTAAACGAAAAGACCGCCGCCACGGGGCGGAGCGGGAAGAGGGTCTGCGCAAGTTCTACACTTGACCCCAAACGGGATTCATAGTCGGCGTGTTAGTCGCCCGGCCCTACAGCCGCAACTCGGTGAACTTCGGCACCCATCGTGTCGTTCCAGGCATAGCCTGGAAACCATCGCTACGAGGCCATAATTCCAATCCAGGAAGTTGGCCGGCGCAAGTTCGTCAAAAGTGACGATGTAAGTGCGGCGTGCATCCTGCCCTATCTGGGAACCGAAGCATTGACCTTGCCTTGGATGCTCACCGCATGGGGGGGTCGGCTGTCGGTGTGGCGAGGTTGACGAACCGGGAGGACGACCACGGTCATACGCCTAAGGGGGTCACGCGCGGGTCGTCCCAGCGGTCCCCGCGCCTCGACCCGCGCGGCAACCGACTCGCGCGCTTGGCCTTAGCGGCGCGCCCCTGCCTCCCGTCGGACGCCCGTACCGGCGACCGCTTCCCGTGTACCATACACGCCGCCCCCCGACCGGATTCCACCTGTTTCCGCTTGACATCGGATGCGTGTCAATGGCACCATCGCGGGCCGACACTGTTTCCGTGTCAATGACGGTCCCATCGGAGGGCGACGCTATGCTGTTCGAATTTCGTTTCTTGGGACGGACCTCGCTTGGTCGGCGTTCCCCGCGGACGTCGTTGGCGGGGTATGCGCGCTGTGAACGGCGGCCGTGGCGACCGCTGATCACGTCAGTTGTACTGACGTGCAGCGGCCTGCTGGCCGCTACGTTGGGGTGTGATCAACAGAGTGACCGCGGTTCAGCCAGCAACTCGGGCGCCCCCACGCCGACCGCCGCCCCGATTGCGGTCACGGTGGCCCCCGCGGACGCCTATCGCCAGCGGATCGCGCCGCTCGTGGAAGAGCTGCAACGGATGCGCGTCCTGAGCGACGGCCCCTCGCAGGTCGCCCCCGCCGAGTTCCGCCGCCAGATGCGCGAGGTCCGGCTCCGCCGCGACCAGGCGGCGGCCAGCCTCGCCGCCGCCGACCGCGCCCGCCCCACCTGGGCGCGCGTGGGCAAGGCGATCGACGCGCTCGATGCGATTGAGCGCGGGCTACAGCGGATCGACAACCTCACCGCCGAGGCGCTGGAGCGGAAGGCGGCCCTCCCCCGTGACGGGGTCACGATGGAAGACGCGCCAGCGCTGATGCAGGGGATGCAGGCGTCGCTCGCCGCCGTGCAGGAAGTCGCGCGGCTCGACACCGAGATCGCCGACAACCATGTCGTAGCCGGGGAGCAGATCAGCCGCTTGGAGATCGAGTTGGGCGACGAGAAGTAGTTCATTTGCACGACAGGCATCCTGCACCGTTCGGTCGCACGACCGCGCACCCGTGACCGGTCCCCTGGGGCGCGGGGTCAGGCAGACGACCCGTCCGCAACGTTTAGACACACGTGGCCATGCCGATCCGAGACACGGTGACCCTACCGAACCCCTACCTCACTTTGGGCGTCGGTCGCTCGGCGACCGTCGCCGAGATCCGCGCGGCCCACCGTGCACTCGTGCGCGCCTGTCACCCGGACGCCGGTGGCGGCCGCGACGCTGACGCGCGGCGGTTCCAGGCCGTACAAGCAGCTTGGGAATCCCTACGGAACGCGGGACGCAGAGCCGTGATCGACCGCCGCCTAGACGAGGAGGCTGCGGCCCGGCAGAGCCGCCTGCGGAACCGGCCACCTCACGAGGCTCCGCCGAACGCTGAGCCGGCGCCGCGGCCGCCCTCCACGGTGCCGCCGACCCCCGCTCGTCCAGCAGATGACGCGGCTGCAGCCGCTGATGCGCCGCGTTCGCGGGAAGGGCAAGATCCCTGGTCGGTCCGGTTCGCGCGACGGTCCAAGCCGGTGCGTCCCAGTCCGGCGCAGCAGGCTGACAACCGTTGGAACAACCCGCCGACGGACGTCGCCGACGGTGGCATGGCCGACCCGTCCGGACAGGAGGCGTCCGCGGATTATTTCGTCGCGGAGACGACGCCCGACGCTGACAGCCGCCGTCCTTGGAGGCAGCGACGGTGGCGTCACGCAGCTTCGAAGCAGTTCCGCAGGCGCCACGTCGTGATCGGGGCAAGCGTCGCGGTCGGGCTGGGCATCGCGACGCTGTTCGCGACGTGTGACTTCGTCACGGCGACCGGGACCCTCGCCTCCGTACTCAGCCTTCTGCTGTTCGGCCCGCTAACGGTGATGGCATTGGTCGATATTTGTCGAAGACTGAGGCATGCGATCGCGCATCTCAGGAGCTGACAACGCCGTAGCAAGCTGCTGAGCCGGTGCGGTTAGAACTTGAGGGGGATCACGTCGTGACCGATGGGGCACCTTGTGCGCCCCAAGAGGGACCGGAATTCATAGAACGATTAGGTTAAATAGTGACGTCACCGAGCGCAAATGCAATACGGGCGTGGGTTGCGGCAGAGGTGAGTTGCCGCCGCATCTGAGCGGCATGCCTATTGAAACGCGCCGTGGCCTCGCAACGCCGATACCTTTTGCTTTCGCACTGCGTATGCGGCTAGGATCCGGGAGTCGGAGGTTCGGTCGCACAGGGGTTCGGCCCCCTTCTCCTGCATTGAAAACCCCGGATTTTCTGGGGTTTTTGCATGTCGAAATCTATTCTTGGCGCAATTCTTGGCGCAAAATCACCAGCGTTCTTGGGAACTTTGTGCCTTTCGGAACGATCTGGAAAAGCGGGCGACTGCTGACTATCGTGCGGGCGAAAGGGAGGAACCATGGAACAGCTGAAGGTTTTACAAACGCTCGATCAGGTCATTTTTGAGATCGGGATGTGGCCGCGAGATGTCGCGCGTCGTCTTAGGTCTGCGTTCGTACCGTGGCGCGTCCACCGGGACATCAAAGAGGAATGGGCTAAGGAGCCTGCCCTGCGATTCAGGAACGGGATATCACCCAACCTGTTCTGGATCTTGTCGGTGCTGGTGCCGTATTTCTTGTTGCTCGATCACTACTTCCGCGCGGTTGCCGAGCGTTACCCGCAAATCGGAAATCTTGCGGCCCAGCCGTGGCCGCTGCGGATGATGGTGCTGGCCGTGGTCCTAGCGGCTTGGCCAATGAGTTGTTCGTTGCTCATAGCAAAACGAAGTGGCCAGGCTCTCGATCGGGAAGCCACGAAGCGGCTGTTCGCGACCCACTGCGTCGTCCTCGTGCCGGCGTCGCTGTCGCTGCTCACGTCCCTGGTTCTATGTGCGCTTTTCCAAGAGCGATCGCGGACGATGAATGGGGTCTTCTTCTACGGATTCGTTGTGCTGGGCTTCTACGCGCAGGTGGCGATCGCGATGGCCGAAATGCCACCTGGGTGGTTCCGGCGGATCGAAACAATGTGGGATTGTTTCGGCCGCACCCTCGGGCACGCTATCGTCATCGCATTGGTCGGACTCACGCTGATTATGTTGGGGCTTGGGCGGATGCCGATCCCATGAAGGTGACAACCTGTTGAGTCGATCATGGTTCCATGGCACTCACCAGCGAACAAATCCAGCGGCTGTTCAAAGTAATGGGCAAGGTCATTTTCCTGCACCAGCGGGCACCGGGCGACGCGACCGCCTACCGCAAGTTGATGTCGGCAACGATCGACCAATCCGTCAGCGGTGCGGCTAGCGACGCCAACACGATCACGCGGTTTCTCAATCCGTTCACCACGCAGATCAACGCTACGATCTCGGCCCTGGATGCCACGCCGGCTCAGGCGAGGACGATGGGGGCGACGTTCCTTCAGCAGTGCATTGCGCCGGACATGGGGTTCGGTGCCGGCTCCCAATTATCGCAGATCGACACGCGGTTGATGGCGGACATGACGGCCGCTGATGAATCGGTTGCCCCGTCCGGCGACAACATGGCCAACGATGACTGCTTCGCGGCGTTCTTCGCGACGCAGTACGGTATCGTTTTGCGGCAGGACGCCGACCCGTCGATTCCGGACGCCTACATCGACGACGATGTTGTCTAAACGGCCTTTAGCTTGTCGCGTAGAGTCTTACCGCCGCACGTCACGCATAGTCGAAGATGAAGGTCTTCTGGATGCACGGCAATATGCACGCCAGTCCTTTGCGCGTTACTAATGTTCCTTGGCCAGTCGGCGAGAATCTTACTCACCTTCGGCGGGATCGATGGATCGGCATTGCTCCGCTGTTCAAGCCGAAGGAGAACTTCAAGAGTTTCCAGGTTGCGGGCCCCAGCAACGGTCTGCGTCCAGTCGTTGCCGAACAATAACTGCCCGTAATCCATGAGATCGCAAAAGGCTTCAACGCATCTGGCTTGACTGACGTTCAGGTCTAACAGGTGCGTCGAATGGAAGAAGTCGTTCCTTCGCTTTCTGCGTTCCGTCATGTCGTCGTGAAGACGTTGCACGACCGGAACGTCCGCGGCTCGCTTGGCCTGAAACACACCCTTTACGTCCGATAGAACGTCGTGGTAGTTCTTGAACTTGCCGTTCGCCTTTTGGTCTGACCAATGCTTGTTGTCCGTAAGCAGAAACAGTTTGGACGTCAGTTCCGTGTAGTCATCGCAAAGGATGAACGCCGTCTTTACGTATTGGCCACCGCTGCGGCCGGTGAAGTAAACCTCGACGCCAGCACAGATTTCCTCCATCAGGTATCGTAAGCGGCTCATCGGTTCCCCTCCTTTCCGAGCAATCGGTGCTCGAACCTTTCCTTCGCCTGCTGCCATTCTCTTTCCGCTTGCTCGCGAAGGTCGCGGGCTCGACTGCGTCGACGCTCGACCTCGTCAACTATGTCACGTTGAACGGCTGGCAATGGAATCGGTACCACAAGCCCGACGACGTCATCATTCGCGAGTCGCGGGTGGGTGTTACCGGTGGTCATGTGCTTCGTCTGATTCAAAATCAAAGACGATCGTAAAGCGACGGCGAGATAGTCCGGCAGGACTTCATCCCTGGGATCAACTGCTGGCCTGATTCGGATGACGTGGAACTCGGGTGAGCAAATCCCGGCCCGCTCGGCTCTGTGGACCTTGTTGAGGTACGGTCGGAGCCTTGCAAACAGGATGTCGTTCTCACGGAACTCGAAGCACTGTCCCTGCACATCTTCGTTTGTCGCTAGAAGCTCGCCGGTGTCACTTTGGACGCTCGCCAATCCAAGGTAAAATTCGGATGCAGACCTATCGGTTAGGTCGCGTGCGAAATCGGCAATCACGTCCAGTCTAGTTGTGCGAATTCCCGCCCTCTCCTGCTGCATAGCTTTGATCGCCAGCAGTCGCTCGGGATGGAAATAGGCGGCGTTCGCTCGTCCGGCGTCGCGCAGGGCACCCAACCTTACGGCGTAGGTTTGCCGGTCGCTTGAGGTCGCGGGTGGCACCTGTAGCTGTTCAACCAAATAGCCATCTAGGCCACGGAGAAGATCGGACGCGTCATTCAGCTTCGAGTTGCGGCTCGCCCGTGCTGCATCTAGCTCCTGCGCCAGTTCTCGCTGCGTCTCGACATCTGGGGGGAGTGGGATCTGCAGAGCGCGGAGTTCTTCCGCGTTGATGTTCGACATGCCGGCAATAGGCCGGCTCACCCGGTCGATCTGAAGTCGGCCAGCCTTTGTATTCAGGAATGCGGACACGAATTCAGGCGTCGTCTGCGCATCGTCGACGACGACGCGGATCAAATACGAGGCGTAGACCCACGTTCCCGGTTCGCCGAACACTTCGCACTTGCCCACCAACTCTGCGGAGTTCGTTCGGTTAAATAGGATATCGCCTGGATTCAGCCGGTATCGCTCTACCTCGTGCGTCGGGAGGTCGACGTACTTCAGATCGGTAAGGTCCCAGCCATCCCGCTGGAGGTTGTTCATGCGCAGAACGGGAACGCCGATCTGCTCTTCGCTGGCGAGCTGCGACGTGCCGTATTGCGCGTACCTAATGATCGAGTCGAGAGACTTCAACGCGTACTTCGGTGCGCTGTACAGCCGATCGAACTCGACCGCCCCCGCGGCAAACTTCACGTCCGCTCGGATGCTGATATCTCCCCGCCGCACTGCGAAGCACATTGCTTTGCCAGCGGTGGCGGGGATTAGACGAAAAAAGGTTTGGGTGCCTTTTCAAACTTCCGGTACTGCCCCAGTATGCCGGTGTTTGGGATGATCTCGTGCGGCTTCTCAACCCAGTTCTCGCCCTGCCGCTCGAACCTCACGCGCACGTCGAACAGATCACACCGCTGCACTTCCGTGCGGATGCTGCCTTGCGTCTTCGTCTCGATGACTTGATAGCTTTTTCGTCCTGTGGCGTCGTAACCGATGTTCTCCGCGAGGGCCATGAACACCGGCTCAGCGTCGTTGACCTTTTCATGAGACGCCCGCTTGCGGACGAAGATCACGCTTGCCTTCACCGCGGCACCGTAGTGCGCGAAAGCGGTCTGCGGAATGCTGACAACTGAGAGAAGCTGGAACCGCTCGAAAAGGAAATCCCTGACGTACTGAAGCGATGCGTTGGTGAGGATGCCTTCCGGCAGAACGATGGCTGCGCGGCCGGTCCCTGGCTTGAGGAATTGCCAGATGCGCTCGAGAAAGAGAATCTCGGTCTTCTGCGCTTTCCGAGGTTTCTTATTCCCCTTGGCGTCCAGCTGATTCCCAAGCTCATAGTCGGAAAGGTATGGTCGTTCGGTTTGCGTGATCGTCGCGCCGAACGGTGGATTGGTTAGGATCAGGTCGAACCGATCGGCTTTGAACCCATGGTTCCGCGCGTAGAGATGGTCCATCCGCTCAAGCGCGTCACTCCCAACGACGTTCGTGTGACCGTCGTCGTGAATGATCATGTTCATTTTCGCCACGCGTGCGATTTCATCGTTGATCTCAATTCCGAAGAGGTTTTTCTGGGCGAAGTCGTGCCAGTGTCGATAGTGCTCTTCGCTCCCCTCCTCGTGATACTCGCTCGCTTCGCGCCGGACGGAATTGAGGGCATGAAGCAGGAAGCCGCCCGATCCGCACGAGGGATCTAACACGAGGTCGGTGTTTGTCGGCTCCAGCATCTGCACGGCAAAGTCGATGACCTCGCGCGGCGTGAAATATTGGCCAAAATCGCCCTTGAAAAATCCGTCCATGAACTGCTCGAAGGCTAGTCCTTTAGTGTCTAGGTCAGTCTTGCTGAGATTGATGCCTTCCAAGTGCGACACGATCGTTCGCAGCGTCGCGTCATCAATCTTGATGCTTTCGGTAAACACCTCGGGATCGCGCTCCTTCTGCGTCTCGTAAAGAGCGCGGATGCGATCGGACAATCGGCGGCTCGATTCGTACGTTTTGATTTGAAACTCGTAGGCGTCGCCCTTCTTCCGCTTCGCCTGCTCGTCGCTGATTTTCACGAAGATGATCTTACACAACTCCCCGAACGCGGAAGGCGGCGACAAGCGTCCTCCTCCCCACAATGTCTGATGACATTTGCGGATCGCCGCGATCAACTCCTCTTTATTGACAATCTGGATGTCGGTTGGCCCGCCCTTGAGATACTTGAACTCCTCCGGCCGGCCGTACTGAACGGGCAGGTCAGCGATGATGTTCTCTTCGCGTTCGAGCACACCGTAGCGGCCGGAGAAATCGAACGCACGGCGGGTCGCACCTGCGACGACCATGACGAAGTCGGCGCGGAACTTGGCCCACGTTCCGTTTCCACAGGCCTGTTCGACGGCCTGATTGAACTCGGCATCCGAGATGCCGTCACGTTTGCATTCGATGACGGCGAAGGGTCGCTTGCGTGCGTCGTCGCGGAAGACAACTAGGTCGGCACGGTCTGAGGGGGTACGGTCCGCTACAACGACTTCGACGCCGATCCGAGCCGGTTCATATCCGTAGCGATAGACCAATTCAGCCCAAAACTCGGCGCGTACGCGCTCCTCTGCATCGGAGAATTTCTCGGTCCAATTGACCGTGAGGTAGGTGATTTTCTCGCTCTTACCTTCGCCGCTGATGCGTAGAAGCCCGTCGTTCACAGCCCGTTCCAGATAGCTCATGCCTTCTCCCGTCGCCATCCTTAGCGCAGAGACCGAATCCAGCCGCCAGTGCGCTGGCACTGTGGTTGTGTAGGTCGCGACGCATGTCAAGGGGATGGCGTGGGTAGACGGGAAGCAGCTGCCGCTGGACAGCGGCAGATTCAGCCCTCGAAAGCGTACATCCTTGCAGCCGTCGAGGATCGTCGTGGCACCCGTCCGTCCCTAGACAGGATAGCTTTCACAATTTATCGGACATTACGGTTGGCGAGCTTGAGCGTACCTAGATTGCGTACGGCTGCTGCGGGACGGCACAGCTAGAGTGGCCGGGGGAAGTCACGAGGGTGCTTACAAATTGTCGGGCATCACGTCAGCCAGTTCTTGCGCGTCGCTCGCGTGATTTGCATCGAACGCCTTGACCATCAGGGCGAATAGTCGCCGGTTGAACGCGTTGGCGGGGAAGAGCCGGTCGCCGTATCGCGGGATGGTGACGCCGCCAGCCGAGGCGGTCAGCGCGGCGGCGGTGCCGTCCGTGATCGCGTCGCACGTTACGAGCCACGTGCGGGTATGGGAGACCTTGCCATCCTTGATCGAGGATCGGCGGCGGTCGAATCGTTCGGCTACGTCGGTGACTGGCATGTCTTCCCCTTTAGGCGACCGATAGGAGGTCGCGGGTGGCTTCGGTGTTCATGAACTGCGCGATCGCGTGGCCGCGGATCTGCGATGACCTGCTGTCGGAGTGGCCGAGCCGGCGAGCGGCTTCCGCGGCGGACGTGCCTTCCAGGTAGATCATCACCGACCTATGGCGCCGGCGGTTGCCGCCCATCATCCAAGTTCGGCCGCGATGGCCCGCGCCGTAGCCACGTCCGCCTCGGCGTAGTCCAGCGTCTGGTCGACCGTCCGGTGGCCCAGCAGGACCCGCGCCGCCTCCAGCCCCTTTTCCCGGCGGATCGCCGTCGCGTGTAGGTGCCGCAGTTGGTGCGGGTGCCAGTACTGCGCGACGGCGAGCGTGCCCGCCACAGTTGCTGCTCGCATCGCGTAACGCAGCGCCCGATGATAGCTCCGCGAGTTATAGCGACCGCTGCCCGCTGGCGACCCGGCCCGACGGGTTGGGCAGGTCTTCGGATGCCCGCACTCGCCATCGCTCGCAGACTTGTCGCTCAGCCGCCGCTCGGCCATCGCTTGTGCTGGTGAGAACACCCACGCCTGCGGGTCGTGGGGCCGCAGGAACGGGCCGAGGACAGCCCGGCCCCGCGGGCCGATACACACGACGCGGCGTTGCCCGCGGTACGCCGTCTTGTGCGTCGCAGGGGCGTAAAGCCACACCGCCGCCGCAGCTCCGCCGCCGCGATCGACGTCGGCCGTTCGCAGGGCGCACAACTCGCCCGACCGCATCCCGGTCAGCCGCTGCAGCCGGACCATCGCCCGCAGCGTCGGCGGCAGGTACGGCAGGACCGCCTCGACGTGTGCGTCGGGGACCGGCCTCACCGGCGCCGTCTCCCGCGCGCCCGAGCGGCCGCGCCGCAGCGGCTCGACCGCCGCCAGGGCCGTCAGCACGCTCGGCGCGACGAGCTGCTCCGACACCGCCCAGCGGAAAGCCCGCTTAACGCAGGCGACCCGCTGGTTCACGACGTTGCGGCACAGGTCGTCGGCAACCAGCGCAGCACGCACCGCGCGTAGGGCAAGCGGGCCGAACGCCGCCGCCGCCGTCTGCCCGTATAGCGCGCACAGCGCCTTCGCACCGGCCTCCAGCGGTCCCAGCCCCGCGCTCGCCCGCCCCGTCGCCGCGTCGACGTAGTACGTGCGGGCCCACCGCAGGTACGCCGCCGCAAGCGACGCCACCGTGAACACATCCCCTGCGGCAGAAGCCCGTGATGACTGGGGCAGTTGGCCGGTGGCGAGCCACTCGCCGAGCGTGCAGCGATATCGCTCGTGGCTCACGGGCGAGTTGGCTCGCCCGAGATAGACCATGCGCCCCGCCAGCCGCACGTACCCGAGGTTCTTCGCCCGGTGCACGCGGTAGGCCGGGACAGATGCCGAGGTGGCACGTGCTCGAACGCGCCCCTCTGCCGATCGGCGGACCGGTATCGCATCGTCGTTTCGGAACGCCCGGTGGGTCGCGGGAGTACCGCTCGCCACATCGGAACCCGGGGGGACGGCGGACGGCAAAGGTGGGTGCGGCTGGGCGAACATCGTCTCGTCCTCCGGGACCTGCTCGTTAGGGGTCGGCGTCTTATTTCACGTACAGGCGGTCCTCGGCGACCGTCAGCGTCGCGCCGTCGGGCAGGTCCCCGGTCTCGGCAACGTACCGCTGGAACGGCTGACGCATCAGGCGCGTCGTCAATCGCGCATCGTCACGGAATCGGCGGTGCCAACGGGCGAGCTCCCCCGCCGCCACTCCCTCGGCCTCGACGGTCACGCGAAGCGCGTCGCGCAGGTGTCGCTCGCACCACGCCCGCGCCGCTGGCTCGTCGACGACGTCGAGCGTCGGCGGGCGTCGCCGCAGGCCGACCGTGCCAGCCGGCAGTGCCACGGACCGGGCCCCGCCGCCGCCCCGCCGCCGCAGCTCGTCGCGCAGCCAGGCCTCTAGCTGCGGGCCGAACTGTCCCATCAGCCACCGCTCGTCCCGCTCGGCACGACGCAGCTCACGGTGTGCCCACGCCTCAACGCGCTGCGCGTGGGCGCGGGCCTCGACGATGCGGCGGACGACCCAGGAGGCCGTCGCCTCGTCGCAGACGCAGAATCCGTCGGCGAACTGCGTTGTCACGCCGAGCTCGTCCTCGTCGCTACCCCCGCCGCTGCCGTCATCCTCCGCAGCAGTACTGCGGTCTCGGCCACCCCCCTGCCGCTCTGCTGGTGGTGCCTTCCACCGGTCGGCCACGGCCCCCGTCCCTTGGAGGTGACCAATGGCCGAGGCGTCGTCGTCCGCTTCGACGACGTGGCTTTCACCGCGATGTTGGCTACTTTTCTTCATCATCTGGATCTCCTGACCGCCTCGACGCAGGTCAAGGCCAGTGCAAGTAACTCCCGCTGGATCCGCCGCACGTCCGCGTGCCGCGGGCAGGCCGCGTCGATCAATCCGTACAATTGCGTGGCCCGCTCCATCAAGTAGGAGGCCAGCAGATGCTCGTCCCGTTCCAGCTGACGCAGGGCACGCTGAGCGCCGCCGCGTCGGCGTCGAACCTGCCAGTCGCAACGACGGATGGTCCGAGCGGTGATCGTTCGTCTGGCCATGAGCCGGTACGCCTTCTAACGGGTCGGCGCGCACGGCGTCGAACAAGTGAACACCCCTTTGCCTATGGACGTAAAACCGACTCTCATGGTGCGTTCGGCGGCGCATCGCTGCTGCCGTCGTTGAAGTCCCGGTTCGGGCGGTCGCCGCCGCGGGGCCGTTTCGACTGTGAGGGTGTGAGGCGGCCTGCCTGCTCAGGGTCCAGCCGGGCAAGGAGCGCGCCGAGCTCCGTGTCGCGCCAGAGCTCGTAGTGGGCCGTCCGGTACGCGTCCAGCGCCAGCAGCACCGCCTCCCACACCGCCCGGTGCGCCGCGTCGTGCACCTCCGACGGCAGGTCCTCGACGCTGCCCAGCGCGTTGGCCGCGTACCGGCAGACCGCGTAGTACAGGTCCGGCTCGGCGCGGCGCACCTGCTGGATGCCGATCTGATGGCCGTCCCGCGCCAGCCGGGCCCGCGCGGCGTCGATGATCGGCTCGCTGATCAGGTGCCCGTCATCCTTCGGCATCATCGCTTCCTCGCTAGCTGGTGGTCGTCGTCGTAGTGTGATGGCGTATTTTGTGCTACGTGCCGATCAGCAGTGCTATCCCGGCCGCGTCGAGGTCGGGCCACACCCACGCCACCGCGTCGGCGACGGTTTCGACGCCGCTCAGCTCGCAGCCGCAGTTCCACGGCAGGAACCGCCGATCGTCCGCCGGCACTAGCAGCCGCATGGCGGCCAGCTCACCCGCCCGCATCGCCGCCGTCGCCGCGGTGATCGCCGCGCCTGGCAACGACCGCACGCGCCCCGCGAGGTCGACCTCACCGATCGCGACCAGGTCGCTCGGCACCGTGCGGCACAGGGTCGCCGCGGCGATCGACAGGCACAGCGGCACGTGCAAGAGGCTCGCGTATCCGCCTGAAGACGATCGAGCGCCAAGCAACGGATCGTCGCGATCGCTCAAGGGCCTGCACGCGATCGACAAATCCAGCTCGCCGGCGACCGCCGCCATGCCCGGGAGGCTGCCGAGGCAGTGCAGCGCGTACTGCACCTCGGCGCGGGCAATCCCACGGCAGGCGAGCAGGCGGCCGGCGGCACGCCCCGACGGCGGGGCGAGCGCCGCGGCAGTTTGGACCTCGACGCCGCCGACGTGCGGCAGCCACGCGCGGGCAGTGGCCACGTGGCGTCCCGCAGCCCCGCCGGCGGGCCGCGCCGGCATCAGGCGCGTCGTCGCCGGGTCGATCGCCAGCGGGACCGGTTGGAGGACGGCCGGGCCGAAGCGGTTCTTGCTGACGGTGAGCGTGCGCCGCCCGCCGCGGCGGTTCAGGTGCAGGACGACGTCGACCGCGTGCTCGAGCGTCCGCGGGCCGCGGATCGCGTTCTGCTTCGTCACGTGGCCGACCAGGAGCGTGGCGATGCCGGCGGACTGAAGAAGCCGCGCGGCGTCCAAGGCCGCCCGGCAGGCCCGCGCGTCGGACCCGCCCGCGCCGGTCGTGCCCTGGATGCTGTCAAGCACGACAAACTTGACTCCAGCGTGCGCGGCATCGGTGGCGACCACGTGCCGCGCGACGTACGTCGGCAGGTGGGCCGGATCATTAGGCGTCGCGAGCAGTGCGAGGTTTTTGAGGCAGCGTGCCACGTCCACCTTCGTACGGCCCGTCATCATGCGCTCGGCACGCGCGCGGACGCGAGAAACGTGCTCTTCGCTCAGCAGGATTAGGGACTTTTCATCGCGAGCCGCAAGGTCCAAGGCGGTTTGCAGGGCCAGGCCGGTCTTGCGGCTGCCGGGTGGTCCGACGAGTAGTGAGATGCCAACGCATCTCCCAGACGAATGGTGAGGCCACGCCAATGGAAACTGAGCATTAATTCCGACGCTTAGCGTCGAATCGGAGCGGGCTGGAAAAGTCGAAATCGAATGAGCAACCATACGCCCATAATAATATCCTTTACGACAATGTCAAGTTTAAAAATTAACTATAGCGATAAAGCTTGCTCGCTGGTTGTATTGATCGTCTAATCTTGTTGTGCCGAGACGCAAGCAGACCATCAGTTTTTCTATTGATCCGTTGCTGGCCGATCGCTTTCGAGAAGCGACAACCGCTTATTTTGGGAAACTCGGCCTTTGTTTTTCAGCATGCATGTTGATGTGGCTAGAAGCAGATCCTGAAACGCAGGCCAAGTACCTCAAACGTGTGTTCGGTGCCGAGGTCGACGAGGAGTTGCTGGAGCTAATCGAACAGGCGAAGGCAGAACAACTGAAGCGAATCAAATCTCGGGAAGATGTCTCCAAGCCCAAGCGCGGCTCTTAAGCCTTCTAACGACTCTGTACAGTACACGTTCTCACATAAGGCGCTCTCTCTTCACGGTGCCCCGCAACTTGTACATGCGCCCGCATCCTCCGACACCTGATTGCCATTGACCTTCGATGTGCTCGGGCGCCGACCCCCTTCGGGGGAAGACGGTGGTCGCGCCCCGCATCGGTGCTGCACCCGTTTCAGGGGTCGAGGAGACCATTGTATTACGCAGTGCCTATCGCTCCCGCAACGCCAATGACAGCGGTCCTGGTGGTCAGCCACGGCTGAGGCCAATTAGCCGCATTGGGTGTGACTGCCTGCTTTGCCCGTCGGGAGCGAGAGGCAATGATCGCCGGTCTCGCTGTGAGGGATGCACCCCAAAGATTCAGGACCGGCCTGTCCGCCCCGCTGCTCCGACCACCATTGTCGCCAGTTCCACGGGACCAATTGGCTTGGTCACGTGCATCGTGAAGCCGGCCGACACGGCCCGCACGCGATCCTCGCTGCGTGCGTACGCGGTCAGCGCGATGGCCGGGATGTTCCAACCCTTGCCGTCGCCGCGACTGCGTATCTGACGAATGAGGTCGTAGCCGTCCTGTTCCGGCATGCCGATGTCCGAGACCCACACGTCGAACTCGCGTTCCGTCAGGTGCCCCAACGCCTCGTCCACGCTGCCAGCGGTCATGACCACAGCGTTGCGATCTTCCAGCAGGCGCTGGATCAACGTCCGCGCGTCCGGTTCGTCATCGACCACCAAGACGCGGATGCCCGTGATGTCGTCGCACGACTCCGGCAGTCCCACCATCATAGGGGCCGAACGGGGATGGCGGCTCTCCACCTCAGGGTCGGCCTTGCCCTGCACGACCATCGGCGGCAACGCAACCACAAAGGTCGAACCGTGACCCGGCCCATCGCTGCATACCTCGACGCAGCCACCGTGAAGCTCGATCAATTGCTTCACGATGGATAGCCCGAGTCCCAGTCCGCCGTGACGGCGCGTGGTCGAGGGATCGGCCTGACGGAGGCGGTCGAACACGTGGGGCAGGAACTCGGGCCTGATGCCCTCGCCGTTGTCGGCGACGGTAATTTCCACGTGCGAGTTCACGCGCGCCAGCGTCACCTGCACGCGACCGCCCTTCGGGGTGAACTTCACCGCGTTCGTCAGCAGGTTCCAGAAGACCTGTTGCCAGCGGTTCGGGTCGCCGCTGATCGGCCCAGCCATCGGGTCGAGAACGACGCGCACTCGCACGCCCTTGGCATCGGCGGCAGGCTGGACGCGCTCGGCGGCCGCTCGGACTGTGCCTGCGAGGTCCACCGGCTGCACGTCCAGCCGCACCTTCCCCGAAATGATCCGGCTCATGTCGAGCAGGTCTTCGGTTATGGTCGTCCGCGCCCGCGCGTTGCGCTCGATGGTCTCCAAGCGCTGTCGGATGTCCTCGGGGTCCGTAGCGTTGCTCGACCGGAGGACTTGCGACCAGCCGAGGATCGCGTTCATCGGCGTGCGAAGTTCGTGGCTGAGCGTAGCGAGGAACTCGTCCTTCATCCGGCCCGCCCGCTCGGCCTCGGCTCGGGCGTCCCGCTCGCGCGCCAAAAGGTGCTCCCGATCCTCGGCCGCACGGTGCTGCTCGGTCACGTCCGTGCTCGTCCCGAACCACTGCACGACGTGACCCGACTCGTCGCGCACCCCCTGCAAAGGATAGCCGGCCATGCAATCGCGGATACCGTGCCCCCTTAGCACGGCTGGGAACTGCCAGACGGGGGGGCGCGTATAACCGCGTGTCGATCGGCCAACACTTGTCAGAGCCCGTGGTGGAAAAAGTAGCGGCCGTGGTCTTTGGGGAACGCAACTGGGGTACCGTTTTACGCTTCAACTTGTTTCAGGCCGGATAAAGGCAATCGACAAGCGAACCGGCATTTACACGTATCGGGACAATGGCTACTGCGGAAACGGATACGCCGCGAGGACGTTCCCTTCTGGGGAGACGAGTCGCACGTCGCGTAGTTCCACCTTGCCGATGCTATTGAGGGGGTCGATCCGCAGGCCACGCAGATTGCCGTCGGGCTGGATCTGGATCTCCTCGGTTTGCCAGACGTTCGGTTCACCGATGACAAAGTCCTTGCGCTGCTCACGGGTGAACGCCAGTTCTTTGCCTTCGGCCCAGTAGACGTTCCCGTCGCCGCCGTCAGCGCGAAGGTCGAACCGCAGAACGACCGCCTGCTTCGCGACGTTAGGGACATACTCGGTGATCAGCTGTGGGTCCGTCCCGGTCGCCTCGACGTGCAGCACGCCTTCCTTCACCGACACGCGAGACTCGCCTTTGCTATGCCAGTACCCGGCAGTGTTGCCGGCATAGCGTGCGTTCTTCGCGGGGATGAGTGCACCGGTCTTGTTCAGGTGCGCGTGAAGGGTAGCGCGCATTGACTCCACGCGCTGCGGTTCGGCGGCGGCGCGGTTGTCGGTCTCGCTGGGGTCGTTCGCCAGGTTGTACAGTTCGAACCTGTCAGACTGATCGGCGGCGTCGTTGTAGATGCGGTAAAGCTTCCAGTCACCGTCCATGATCGACGTGCTCGGCAGACTTATCTGCCGCACGTAGGGGTGCGGGAAATGCGAGACAATCGGCTCCGGGCGGTCGTAAGCCTCGCCGCGCAGCGCGGCGGCAAACGTGTGACCGTCGACGTGTACCTCGGGCCGCTGGGGGAGCCCGGCGAGGTCCAACAGCGTCGGGAAGAAGTCGGGGGACGTGACGACCGCTCGACTCGTTGTACCGGGCGCGACGACACCGTCGTACTGCACGACCAGCGGCACACGCACGCCGCCCTCGTAGTTCGTCCCCTTGCCGCCACGCAGGGGCGCGTTGCTCGTCGGGTAGATGCCGCCCGGCCGCACGTCGAACATGTTGCCGCCGTTATCGCTGGTGAAGATGACGATCGTCTCGCGTTCGATGCCCTCGGCCTTGAGCGTGTCGAGCACCTTACCGATCGCGCGGTCCATCGTCTCGACCATCGCCGCCATCTCGGCGCTATTCTGCGGCGCGGGAAGATTGGCCTTGCTGTACTTCTCGATCAGCGCCGCCTCGGCTTGGTACGGGGAATGGACGTTGTACGGCCAGAAGCAGAGCAGGAACGGCGCGTCGCGGTCGGTGGCGATGAACTTGGCGGCCTCGCCGGCTAGCACGTCATCAACATGCGTGCCAGCGGGCACCACCGGTAACGAATCGAGTTGCCACGGGCCGAAATAACCTGGTGGTGGTGGACCGGGATTTTCGCGACCACCGACGACCACATCGAAGCCGAACGCCTCGGGCAGATGCGGCGCGCGGCCCAGATGCCACTTGCCCATTAGCGCCGTCGCGTAGCCGTGGCGTTTGAACTCGGCACCGAGCGTTTGGTAGTCCAAAGGCAGTCGCGTGCGGCTTTGCGGGTTGGTCGCCTTGTACTGCGGCGCCGCGTGCTCGGGCACGATGGCGTCGAGGATCACTTCGGGGTAGTGCCCGTTGGGCCGCGTGAGATGGAGCCGGCCGGGGTAGTGCCCGGTGAGCAGGCTCGCGCGGGTCGGGCTGCACAGTGGGCTTGCGGAGTAGGCGCGTTCGAACTGCATGCCGCGGGCCGCCAGCGCGTCGAGGTTCGGCGTCTGATACGACGCGCTACCGGCGAACCCGACGTCGCGCCAGCCGAGATCATCGGCGAGGATAAACACGATGTTCGGACGAGCCGGCTGTGAGGTCGGCGACTGGCCGAGCGCGGTGGAGATTGCCCCGGCGATCGTCGCCGCGGCGGCCGTAAGTAAGCAGGCGCATTTTTTGAACGTCATGGTGTTGCCTTTCGGATCGTAAACAGGGACTCGGCCGGCACGACTGGGTCGCCCGGGTAGGTCGCCGTCGCCGGCGTCGTCTTCATGCCCGGCCAGTGGGGCACGTGGCCAAGGATGAGCAGTGGGTCGGCGGTAGCGCGCACGTTCTGCGCGAGGCGGTCGCGCAGGATGGTGGCGATCGGGGCGGCAGCCGGGTCATCGATCAGGTTGCGCGTTTGGCGCGGGTCGACGGCCAGGTCGTACAGCGCCTCGGTGGGCTCCGGGTCGTCGGCCCAGCCGCGGGCGGTCATCGCGGTGCGCGTCGGGCCAGGATCGCAGTTCGGCAGCACGCGGCGCCGCGACCGGTCGAACCGCCGGACGTACAGGTGTGCCGCCGTCCGCACGCTGCGCATCGGCTCGTACGCCGCGTGGTAATTCACTTCGCCGAAGACCACGTCGTGCAGCTTGTCGGTCTCACCGGCCAACAGCGGCAGCAGCGACTTTCCATCCAGGACCGCGTCGGGCACTTCGCCCAGCATGGCGAGGATCGTCGGCAGGACGTCCAAGTGCGTCACCAACGGCGCAATGCGCCGCCCGCCCGTCAGACCGCCGGGGCCGCGCAGGATGAGCAGCACGCCGGCCCCGGCGTCCGTGAGGCGCGACTTGTGGCCCGGAAACGGCACGCCGTGGTCGGTGGTGCAGATGACCAGCGTGTCGCCCGCGCGCCCGGCGGCGTCGAGCGCGTCGAGCACGATGCCGACGCAGGCATCGAGCCGGTCGAGCGCGACGTTGTAATCGGCGATGTCGGCGCGTACCGCCGGCGTATCGGGCCACTCCGGTGGGACGCGCACGCCGGACGGATCCCCGAGCGGTGAGGCGGCGGCGTTGAACGCCTGGCTCTCGTGGCCGGCCGTGCGGTGCGTGGTGAAGAAGCCGCACGACAGGAAGAACGGTCGGTTGTGCTTGCGCTCGATGTACGCCGCGGCGGCGCGGGCGATCGCCGGGTCCTGCGTGGCGACGTCGTCGACGCCGACGCGCTCGAGCACCTCATCGTACGGCATCGCACGGTGCTGATCGCCGGCGAACTCATGCTGCATGCCCGACAGTGCCGTGCGATAACCCCGTCCGCGCAGAAGGGCCGCCAGGTGGCGATCCGGGTCGGCGAGGCGCGAGCCGCGGTGCGCTAAGCCGATCATCCCGTTCTTACGCGGCATCTGCCCCGTTAGCAGACAAGCGCGGCTGGGCGAGCACGTCGGGCTTGGGGTGTACGCGTTTTCGAATAGTATACCCGATGTGGCAAGCCGCTCGAAGTTCGGCGTGGCATGCGGATAGCCGTACGGCGAGACCCATCGGCCGGTGTCGTGCGAGTGCAGGTAGACGATGTTCAGCATGTCCCCTCCAACTCGTGCAGGCCGAGCCCGATCTCATGCGGGGGGTGATCTGTCGCCTTCACACCGCTCGGCAGTGTAACCCGGGCTGATGTGCCGGGTGGGAGCACAATCGCCCAGCGGAACCGATTGCCCACCAGCGACCAGGACGACTCGATTCGCCCGCATGGACCTTCGTGCCATGCCCGCGCCCGTTTGAGTGGCCCAGCACCGTGTGGCCGCATGGTAAGTCGATCGAGCCCCCGAGCGTCTGCGTCGGCATCGATGCCCGCGATCAGCCGCCAGAAGGTTTCGCACACCGCGCCGAAGGGGGGGATGGTTTCGCGAGCGCTCGCGATACGGGGTGGTGCCGGGCTGCCAGAAGTATTCGTACAACGCGGTGGCGCCGTCGTGATGGATCGACCATGGTAGGCCGGGGAAGCGGTCGTTGGTCATCATCACGATCGCTTCATGAGCGGGCGCGACACACAGCATCGCCTCGACAACCCGACGGTAGCCCCAGAAGCCACCGACGCGCGGCAGGTGCGGCGTGTTGGCCTTCCACTCGACGATCCCGGCCGTGGGCTCGTTCACCGCAAGAACGACTCGCGCTTCAGCGATCGCGGCGTCCTTCGGAAGGTCGAAGTGACAAACGAACCGCTGCACGTCGGTGGTGCCGACATTGACAGCGAGCCAGTGTCCAATCTCGCCGGCGGCGTAATGGCCTGCGAGGGCCGGGGCAGCAGCGCCAATCCAACGGGGTGCGCTCATGATAGTAGCCCCGCAGTCAACGCGTCGGGCAACGGTGTAAGTTCGCTCTCGGTCAATGACGCGGTGCTCAGCGGCCGCATTTTTCGGTCCGGGTCGGCGCTGGGAATCGCCGACAGCAACACGCGCGTGTACGCGTGCCGCGGCGCGTCGAAGATCGCCTTGGTCGCGCCCGCCTCGACGATCCGCCCGCGGTACATGACGACCACGCGGTCGCAGGCCTCGCGCACGACCGACAGATCGTGCGACACGAACAGGTACGTCAGGCCCATCTCGCGTTGGAACGCTTTCAGCAGCCGCAGCACCTGCGCCCGCACGGTAACGTCGAGCGCGCTGACGGCCTCGTCGGCGACGACGAACGCGGGGCGTAGGATCAGCGC
>DASYHQ010000021.1 GCA_035998445.1 Tepidisphaeraceae bacterium
CTGGAAGAACTCGCTCGGCGGGCACTCACGCTTGCGCCAGTCCTCCGTGCTGTAGTAGAACCCGTGGCAGCTTAGCCAGTTCACCCCACGCACGTACTGCCGGTCCACGATCTGACGCATGTACGGCGGCGCCAGCTTCCAACCAATCAACGCGAACGTCTCGCTCAGCACCCGTGGGCGGTCGTTGGCATGTGCGATCGAAGAGACGAGCTTCTCGGTGATCTTCTCAGTCACCTGGTCGATCTTGTCGACCGCGGGCACCTGGAGTGACCGCAATGACGTGAATGGGCTAGCGGAATGGCGTACCATGGTCAGCAGCCATTCTTCCCATTCCAGGTGACCCGTGAGCATCACGTTGTGCTTCGCACACCAGTCGGCGATCTTCCGGAAGAATCGCTCCTCTAGTAGCTCACCCACCGTGCGCCAAAAGTCCATGCGCACCTGCCGCCCTTTCTCCCCTAAGTCTTCCCAAAGGGCGGCCGCCCAGGGCATCAGGTCATACCCACGGCGCGCAAGGAACTGCGGCGCAAAGTCGTGCGTCCACGGCACCGAGGCTGGGTTGCGATCCCAGAAGTTGTTGTAAAACCCCGGCTCGTCGACGAAGAAACCGAGGATGGTCTGCCCGAAGTGACGCTCGAACCGTCGGTGGTACTCGGCGTGCGTCTCCTCGATGAAGGCGGTGGTCGCGCCGTCGTTCATCAGATCGGCGTACGGACAGGACGAGTAGGCGGCGATCCAGTCGGTCGGCCGTTGCCGCATCACCATCACGCACCAGTCGCCCGGCGGTGGCGTCCAATTAAGGTCATCACCGTTCGACTGAAGCACGAGCGGCTGCTCTTCGGTGGCGTACGTGTGGGTGAAACGGGTCTGATCGGTCCAGGTTGCGCTGTCATCCGTGGGTCGGTGCAGCGTTAACGGATGAGGCGGGATCGGTTCGACCTTGGCGATGCGAACCGCAAAGATGCCTCGCACCTCGGCGGGCCGCTCCAGCTTAACCGTCAGCCGCTGCGGCGCACGCACGAGGTGCCGCTCGATCATCAGGTTCTGCCCGATGAACGACGGGTCGCGCGCCAGCACGCGCCCACCGGCGTAACCGCTGGGCCAGTTGTCCTCGTCGTAGATCCAGACTTTCATCTGGCGCTGTTCGGCCTCCTCGATCACCAACTTGCAACGGTCGAACCAGTCGCTGGACAAATAGGCCACGCCCAGACCGACGCGCGCGTGGATGACGAACCCACCGACGCCGGCCTCGTCCATCAAGCGAACTTGCCGCACGAGTTCCGCCGGCTCCAGATCGCCGTTCCAAAACCAGAACGGACAGGCGCGGTAGTCGGCCGTCGGTGATTCGAATAACTGTGCAAGGGACGTGGCGGAACTCATGATGCGAAAGCCTTGATTGATAGATGCCGATTGTCGGTCGAGGCGTGCGGAGGAATGGGGTTAGTAGCGGATCACCGGTAACCCGTCGTCGGACCAATCGATCGCCCAGAACCGGATATAGTTACCGTTGGCCTTCCACTCGAAGGCGGCCGCCACGTAGGCGTCACCGTCTCGAAAGATCTCCATGCCCGACCAGAAGCCCCCGCCGGGCGGAAACTTGAACGGCACGCGCTTCCAGTTCTGCTTCCCGGGATCGTCCGAGACAAACAAGCCGCTCGCCACGCTGCCGGTGATCAGGAAATACTTGCCATTGCGCTCGAACACCGTCGGGCTTTCCGGTGGCCCCGGGAGTTTGATGGCCGGCCCCAGGTCTTCCCATTCCGTGAGGTTGGTGGACCGGGCGATGGCGATTGCGCCGAGGCCAGTGCCGGCCTCGTGAACCATCGTGTACATGTAATATGTGCCGTTCACGTCGACCACGTGGGCGTCGCGACAATCCGCCCAGCGGCCGGGCCACCACGTCGTCCACGGCGGGCCTTGGTAGATGGGGTTGCCCGGGTGCTGCGTCCAATTGAACAGGTCATTGCTGTACGCCAGCCCGATCGTCTGCAAACCCAACGCGCGGTCATCGAACCCGCTGTAGACCATGGCAAAGCGGTCGCCAACGGGAATGATCGACGGCGCCGAAACGACCTTGCCAGCCCAGGTCCCCCGGGTGGCCTGCAGCACGCGCGGATGAATCTTCCAAGTCTTGAAGTCGCGCGTCGTCGCGTGGCCGAAGGCTTCCTCGTTGCCTGCCTCTTGCCAGTCCTGCGTCGGTCCTGCAGTGCCCACGTTGTAGAACAGGTGGAAGTCGTCACCATGCTTCAGGACGAAGAAGTCCTTCAGGTATTCGCCGATCGGCGCGAACGCGCCGATCTCCTTGCCGACCGGGTCGAACGGGGCCGCTTGCACCGGATGGGTCGCAGGCGCATTGGCGGCCTGGCCGTTGGAATGCTGAGCACACAACGCGAGGGCCCCGGACATCCATAGCACCGTTCGTCCACGCACACCGCGACGCTTGAGAATGCTCATGATTTCACCTTGCGACCGTTCGACGCGCGCACGAATTCCAACGTATGCCCGTCGACCAACTCTACGGCAACGCCGGCCGCACCATTTGCGATCTGCACCGCGCCACCGATCGGCTGGCCATCCCGACCAAGCGTGTTAAACGTCCATCCCCCTTGGCCCAACTGAAGTCGCAGCTTGTCATCCGTTGTGCCGACGCACGCGATGGCGATGCGATGCTTCGAGGCGGCCACCTCTAGCACGGAATCGCGGAAGTGAACGCGATCCACACGAAGTTCGGGCCACGTTGACGGTAACGATGGCTTGATCTCAAAACCATCGCAGCGAGCGCGAAAGCCGAGCAGGCCGTCAAAGAAGAAGTGGGGAACAAGCAGGCTCTCGAGGAACTCCTCATCTACTCCCAACCCGCCGGCCGGCCCACCGCCCTGCAGTTTGCCACGGGAAGGGTCGGCGTCATAGTAAGCACGTACACCACCGGCGGCCTGCACGTCGTCGTACCAGTGCAAGATCTGCTCGAATCGCGCCCACGCGTCATCCGGCCCCAATACACTCAGCCGGGCGCTGAGGTCATGGTAGCTGAATCCCAGCACCCCACCGCCGTCCTGTACCTGATCGCCCCAAGGCACGGTGTCACCGAACCAGGCCCAGAAGTACCAGTCGGTGTTGCGCAGGGTCGTCGCGCGCGGCGCAAAGCGCCAGTGGTAGATGTCGGTGCCAGTGGAGGTGTCGCCGTCCACGATGCGCCGGCCCGCGATCCAGTCGACAATCGAGCGGGCGTGCGCCGACGAGGCCAAACCGTAGTGCACGGCCTCGTTGTTCACGAACGTCAAACCGTAATCCCGCACAACGCCATCGGCGTCGATCGCCCCGGCAAAACGGCCCGTTCGCTTTACCCAGAAACGATCGTTCGCCGTCCGGGCCACGTTCCGTGCGTGCGCCGTTAAGGCTTGGGACGTCAGGCTCGCGCGCGGCGGCGCGGTAACACCCCACTGGGGGTTGGCCGCGATCGCGGCCTCCAACTCGGCCATCGCTAACGTAGCGGCGTAGTAGTAGGTGGTGGCGTAAAGGTCCTCGTTGCCGAACGGAAGCAGGTCCCAGTAATTGTTTCCAATGCCGTGGCCGACGCGCGACGCACGCGTCCCGTCCGGCTGAATGACGAACCCTGGTCGACCATCGTGGCCGGGCCAGGTCACCTTGATGAGGTTGAACTCCAGCCCGCCCAGGTCGGTCTGGCAGAACAGCAGTGCGGAGCGCAGTCGCTCGATGTTCGTCTGCACGAACGTCACGTTGCCCGTCCACCGAAAATACTCGACGGCTGCCATCAGGAAGCCGGGGTTGTTGACGGGGTGCCGCGTATCGTAGGTCGTGAAGAACGAGTCGATCGCAATGCTGTTTCCCTTGTCCGAACCCGCTGGCGGCAACAGCCGAACGCGTGTGATCTGACCGCGCCATCGCGGGTGGTCGTACATGTTCACCAGGCAATGCAGCGCCTTGTCCAGTGTGGCAGGCAGATTCGTGTTAACTTGGTCCGGTACGAACTCCACCTCTTGCGACGCGTCAAAGGTGGGGTGGGCCTCCGTCGTCCACTGGATGCGCCAGCGCTGGTCTGTTAGTTCTGCCTGAGCACGCGCTAAGCGCAGTTGCAGGAATGGAGCGTTGAACGCGTCGACCTCCACGCCGCTCGGCCACGTCAGGCTTGGGTTCGGGCCGGTTAGTTTCACTTCCCACGCATCGTTTACCAACCCGGCGGATTCCGCGTCGGCCAACTCCCAGTTTACCGGTGCGGTTGCCCCGGCATAGCCGGCCTGCTTCAGCGATTCACCGTACGTCTGCCAAAGAAATCCGCTACCGGTTTCCTGAAAGTGCCACCCGACGGTTACGCCGGGAAAGCCCTGCAACACCTGCGGCCACAGTGGAAATGGCCACCCCAGATCATGCGAATATGAGGCGTGCTGATGCGTGGACACGTAACCGTCCGCGTCGATGATCCGGTTAGACAACGTTCGCGCCCAGCGGTCCCGGACCGGTCCCACCTCCCCGCCGCGCTCGACTGCCGGCCAGAGCGATGGCGCGGGCAGCCATGGGTCCCAAGTGGTGCCCCAAGGACGAGCGCCGGATCGGTACAACTCATGATGCATTTGCCGGAGCGACTTCATCTGCGCTTCCTGCCCCGGCACGGTAAACGTCGGAAAGTGTTCAGGGATTGCGTTGTCGAGCTTGGCCCACGGCATGTTGATCCACGGCGAATCACCAAGGTGGGCCATCGAGACCGCCTGCGGCCATTGGGTGTCATCGAAATCGGGCGTCATCCAACCGGGGTGCATGCGGTCGCTGCATCGCCATTGGGTGCTGATCAACTCCGAGACCTCCCCACCTTCCCATCGAATGGCGGCCTTCCCAATCAACCCGGCAGGATTCACGCCGGGGCCAGCATTGACCGCCACCACCGCCAAGACGTTCTTGCCCGGCTGCAACAGCGGTGCGATGTCGAAAACGTAGAGTTCCAGAAACGACTCGCCGCGCCCGGCCTCTTTGCCGTTGACCAACAGCACGAAGCTGTTGTCGGCGGTCACCGACATCGCCGCACCTGTGATTTTGGTGTCCCCAGCCGGCACTTCGACAACACGGCGGAAGCGCTAACGTTACCGTTCGCGTCCATAGTGAAGGTTGACGCGCCAACCATGAAGTTCGTGCGGGGCAGCCCAGCGTACACGACGTATCCCGTCAGGCTCAGCCGCGGATCGGCCTGGTTCCAGCTTTCGTCGTACGTGAAGTACGTTCCTGACGAGCCGGTCGGCACCATTGGACAGTAAAAAATGCGGGGGTTCTTGATGTAGCTGTTGGAGACCGCACCGGCGGCCGTGTTCGGCGTCAACCGTGCCAGCGACGCCGGCTGGTTCTGGTCGTCGTAGAGGTAGCCGAACGGCCAGTAATAAGGATTCGTGGGTACCGGGTACTTGCCCTTGTTCTCGGCCGAGTACATGTTGTACGCGATGCCGATCTGGCGCAAGTTCGAGGCGCACGCGACGAGCTGCGCCGACCGTCTGGCCTTGTTGAGTGCCGGGAGCAAGATCGAGATCAACAGGGCAATGATGCCGATCACGACCAGCAGTTCAACTAAGGTGAATCCGTTAGTCTGACGCTTAAGCATGGCGACTCCTGGCGATTGCCGAAAAACGAATCCCCCTTCCATGACCGCCGGGTTACGGCGGTCATGGACCGTAGTATCCTCTTAGCAGGCCCGTCGACGGCGACCGAGCAGACCGACGGCGGCGATGCCGATCATGGCGATGGCCGTCGGCTCGGGCACGGCGGCAGTCGCGGTGAGGGCAATCGAGTTACCCAGGTAGCCATAGTCGATGGTGTAGCCCACCGGCAGATTGTTTACGCTGGAGAACGCGCCGCCGGTCAGGCTGCCGTAGGTCGCGATCACGTAGGCCGCGTCGTCGAGACCCGACAGGACGTTCAGGTTGAGCGATGCGCCTCCGATGTCCAGCACGCCACCCACGGCAAGCAGATCCGTTGAGCCCAGGCCAGCGCCGGTGATGTCGACCAACAGCAAGCCGTTGAGGTCGACATTGGCCCCTGCCGTCAACGTGCCGATGCTGCCGGCGGCCGCGCCCGGCGCCACGTTGCCGGCGGCGACGATGTTCGATGATGCAACCGTGCCCGAACCGCCGAACGTGGCCCCATTGGCGACCGTGAGTTGGCCCAAGCCGGTACGCGTACCATTGAGGTAGAGCGCCCCGCCGAGCACATTCACCGGCCCACCGATCGACAGGGTGTTGTTGACCGTGAGCGTATTGTCGCTGGTCTTGTTGAACGAGAAGCCCCGCAGCGAGTCCGACACGACACCGTTCAGGACGAGGTCGCCCGTGCCCCCAACCGCCGTGTCGGCCGCTTGGATGACGATTGCCGAACCGATGGTCGAGCCGGTGGGCGAGAAGTTGAAGATCTGCGCGCCCGCTCCATTCAAGACCAAATTGGTCGCATTCGCGGCCCCAACGGTTTGACCGTTGGGGTCGAGAATCGTGCCGAGGTTGATGTAAACGTTGGTCGTCGTTCCCAGCGCCGTTGCCGACCCGAGACTGAGCGTGCCACCATCGACGATCTTGTCGCCACCGAACGTATTGTCGCCGCTCAGGAGCAGCGTGCCCGTCCCCTGCTTGAAGAAGCCCGCAGCGGTCGCTCCGGTGATCGGCCCGCTCAACGTGACGTTATTGCCGGCGGTGTTGACGATGCCGTTGGCGCCAGTGGAGACGGCGATCGGCACCGACGAAGTGAACGAGTTGTTTGCTTCCAGCGTGCCGCCGCCCAATGTGAAGGCGCCGGTACCGGCACCAATCGAGATGCCCGGGGTAACTAATGTTCCGCCGGCCAGGTTGTAGATGCCGACCGAGCCCGCGCCTTCAGCCAGGCGCAGACCGTAACTGGCGGTGGGGTTGATCGTCACGACGCCGCCGCTCTGGGCGAACGTACCACCCGCCACCCGGCCGACCCACAGGTTGTCACCGGCCGGTCCACCGGCTGCCCCGTTGACGTTCAGTGCGCCGCCCGTCATCGAGACGGCGCCTCCACCGTTGAAACCAACGGTGAGTTGGCCGGTCACGTTGATTGTGGCCGTGTCTTGAATCGTCAGGTTGGCGACGACCGAGTTTCCATTACCGACGAAATGCTGGCTCGTGTTCACGACGCCGGAACCGAGCACGGTCAGGTCGGCGACGGCACCGCCGGAACCCTGGATGATCGAACCGGCGTTGTTCAGCGTGCCCGCAAATGTCGCCGATCCACTCGCACCGTTAGCGCCGATGTAGAAGTCGGTGCTGTTATTGACCGAGCCGCTAGCGCTGACGGAAAGCGTGCCGGTCCGGCCATCGCCGGCAAAGCCCACGGCGAAAATCCCGCCATTGGTATGCGCGAGCGTGCCCCCGCTGACTACCACTAAGCCATCACCGTCGTTGAAGCCGATCAGGATGTTGTCGTTATCCGCCGTCAACGTGCCGCTCTGCACGTCCAGCGCGCCGGCCCCGCCGGGATTGCTGCCGGCACCGGTTAGGTTTGCGGGAGCGCCCACGACGATCGCGCCCGTCGTCGACGCACCATTGAAGAGGGCGGTTTGCCCGCCATCCACTATGGCGATATCACCAGCGCCAGGCGTACCGTCCGGGTTCCAGTTTGGGCCCGTGGTCCACTGCTGGTTGCCGTCGCCGTTGTCGAAGGACTTCGTCGCAGCGCGACCCAGGCCAGACCCCAGCGCGCCTACAGTAGCCAACGCCGCCGCCATTACTTTCCAGTTCGCATTCATGGTTTCTCCGTCTCCGCGCCGGTGATAGAAATGTCGACAATCGGGCCCGGCAGGCCGACCGTGAAAGGTGATGCGCCCGTCAAACGTTTTTCAGGTGTCCTGCAGTCGTACGCCGTACTTTGAGCTCGCACCCTTCGATGGGGCGGTAGATCGGCTCACGCTCCGGCGACGCGATCAGCTCCATCGCCGCCTCAGCGGCGTGGCGGCCGATCAGGTCGGTCGGCTCGCGAACCGTTGTCAACCCGATGGCGGCATGACCGGTCAGCGGCAAGTCGCCCATCCCGACCAAAGCGATGTCCTCAGGCACGCGGATGCCGCGCGCGTCGAGCTTTTCCAACAGCGGCAGTGCCAGGCCGTCGTTCAGCACGAAGATCGCATCCAGATCCGGCCCGCCGGGACGGAAGAACCGCTCGATCGCCGGGTCGAGCACCTCGTCGGCGGTGTGATAGGAGCGGGCGATGTGAACCATGTCGGGGGACGTCGGCAAGCGGTTCTCGTGCAGCACCGCTTCGTACGCGGCGTAACGGGCGCGGCTCATGACCATCGGGTAATCGACCCCGATGTGCCCGATCCGCCGGCGACCGCAATCAACCAAGTGCTGCACCGCCACCCGCGCCGCGGCGGCCGAATCCCAACCGACGAAGCTGGCCCCCTTCAGGTCGTCGGGATGATCACCAAGGAAGATCAGCGGAATGCCCAGCCGCTCCAGTTCGGCATACGCCTGCGCCTCACCCGGAAGCGGCTGGCAGACGACCGCTTCCACCCGGCGACGCATCGCAGAGATCAACTCGCGGTGATTCTTCGCCTCATCGAACCAATGCGTAGTTACGAACGGCGAGTAGCCGGTATCGTCCAGCACCCCCGCCATCCCCGCCATCACACCATTGGCGAACCCGAACTCCAGATTGCCGATCAACAGCAGGATCATCCCACTGCGCCCCCGCCGCAGGTTCTGAGCCGACTCGTTCGGCACGTACTTCAGCTCGGCGGCCATGCGACGAACACGGTCGATGGTCTTCGGCGATATCTTGCGCCGCTCGCCGTCGCCACTGAGGACGTACGAAACCGTAGCGCGCGACAAGCCGAGCTTGCTAGCCAAGTCAGCCGCGGTCATGGTTGAGGGTTCAAGTACCGACATTCTACGCACTCGTGAGATTTTCACTTACTCGAATCACTTTGACAACTTACTCGTGTAAGTATAAACTGAATCCAGTGCATGTCAAATCGTTTCTCGTGAATCCAATTTAGGTGCCCACTCCGGTCAGCCTGATGTGCACCTGAGCGGTTCCATATGCAGTTTGCCGTCGATAATCTCTCAAAGTCATACGGTGCGACCCGTGCGTTAACCGAGGTCAGCTTGACCTTTACATCCGGTGAGGTCCATGCATTGGTAGGCGAGAATGGGGCGGGCAAAAGCACCTTGGGGAAGGTGCTGGCAGGGATCGTGACGCCCGACGGCGGTTCGGTTCTTGTGGATGGTCGGCGGGCGTGTTTCACTGGTCCCGCTGATGCCCGCGAGGCCGGCATCGGGATCATCCTGCAGGAATTGGACCTGTTCCCTCACTTGTCGGTAGCCGAGAACATGGCCGCAGGCACGGTTCGTTCCAGTGGCTGGCTCGTCCGCCGCGCGCAGATGGAGGCGCAATGCGTGCCCCACCTGCGGCGCGTTGGCCTCGCGATCGACCCCCGACGACCCCTCGGCGAGTTGCCGATCGGTCACGTGCAGTTGGTGGCCATCGCCCGGGCGCTGATGACGGACGCCCGGTTGATCGTCATGGATGAGCCGACGAGTTCGCTAGCCACCGATGATGCGGACCGCCTGCTTGACCTTATCCGTGACTTGGCACGGCGCGGGATCGGGATCGTCTACGTGTCGCACAAGATGGATGAGATCTTCCGCATCGCCGACCGCGTCACCGTGTTACGCGATGGCCGGCATGTTTCAACTGACGCGGCGGCCGACACCGACGTTGCGCAGGTTATCGCGCGAATGGTCGGTCGTGATCTCGCCTTTGAACCGCAGGCCGTCCGACCGATGGGCTCGATCCTGCTGGAGACGGTGGGCCTGCGCAGCGCAGCGGTGGCCGGCGTCGACCTCGCGCTTCACCGCGGCGAAGTACTGGGCATCGCCGGCCTCGTCGGCTGCGGGCGCACCGAGCTGGGACGTGCGATCTTCGGGCTCGACCGTATCACGGGTGGCACGATGCGGCTGCGAGGCGAACCGTTCGCGCCGCGCTCGCCGCGCGACGCGATGCGACGGGGCATCGGTCTCTTGCCGGAAGACCGAAAGCTTCAGGGGCTTCTGCTCGGCGATTCGGTGTTGCGAAACAGCACGATCACGGTGTTGGGGCGCTTCAGCTTCAAGGGGTTCATCCGGCGCGGACCCGAGGTGCGAGCGGCCCGCGCGGTGCATGAGCGGACCCGCCTGAAGGCCGCCTCGCTCTCGGCACCGATGCGATCGTTGAGCGGTGGCAATCAGCAGAAGGTGCTGCTGGCCAAGTGGCTGTTGGCCGAGCCCGACGTGCTGTTCCTCGACGAGCCCACGCGCGGCATCGACATCGCCGCCAAGGCCGACATCTACCGCCTCATCGACGAGTTGGCCGCCACGGGCAAAGGGGTACTGCTGGTGAGTTCCGAACTGCCGGAACTGCTGCGATGCAGCGATCGCATCCTAGTGCTTCACGAGGGTCGAAGCGTTGGCGTCGTCGATGCCGCCTCGACAACGCAGGAACAGATCATGGCGATGGCCACAGGCCGGAAGGTCGCATGACCCAAGCAGCGCACACACGCAAGCCTCTATCGGCAATTCCGCACGACCGCCGATCTTACACCCGCGCCCGCGTGACAGATGTTGTCCGGCGGTACGGTCGGCTGGGGGCACTGCTTGGCGTGGTGCTCCTGGCGGCGCTATTAAGCCCCCGCGCGTCGGACGGGTCGATGATCTTCTTTCAGTGGGGCAACCTGACCGACGTGCTGCGGCAGGTGTCGGTGATCGGCGTGATCGCGGTAGGTATGACCTTCGTGATCCTCACCGCCGGCATCGACCTGTCGGTCGGCAGCATCGTCGCGCTGACCGGTTGCGTCGCCACGCTGCTGCTGACGCAGTGGCAGCCAGACATTGGGCACGCACCGCACGCGTTTTTGGCGGCGACGGTGGCGGTGGGCGTGGGGATGGTGGTCGGAGCGTTCAACGGGTGGCTGGTCGCTGGCCTGCGCATCTCACCGTTCATCGCGACACTGGCCGCCATGATCGGCTTCCGAGGTCTGGCCAAGTGGCTCACCGACAACGCCACGATCGATGTCGGATTCGGCACGAACGCCGCCGCCACCTTCGCGCGGGTCGTCAGCAACAAGTCCATGGTGATCGGCGCGTTCGTCTTGGTGGCGCTGCTGTTCGGCGCGCTGCTCCGCTACACGGTGTTCGGTCGTTACGTGCGTGCCGTCGGCGACAACGCCACTGCGGCGAGGTACTCGGGGCTGCCGATCCGCAGCGTACGGTGCAGCGTCTACGTGATCTCCGGCCTCCTCGCCGGCATCGGTGGCCTGCTGTACGCCGCGCAAACCAACCAAGGTGACCCCAACGCCGCCGCCGGCTACGAGCTGGACGTCATCGCCGCCGTCGTGCTGGGTGGCACGGCACTGACCGGTGGTCGGGGCTCGATTGCCGGCACGGTGATCGGAACGCTCATCATCGGCACGCTCACGAACCTGCTGGGGCTCAACAACATCGACAGCAACGTCCAGATGATGTTGAAGGCCGCCATCATCGTCGGGGCGGTCTGGGTACAGCGGCGCGAGGCGGTGGCGTAAGCCTCGGCCATGAACGCGAGATTCACCCTCAACGGAGACCATTATGATGTTCCCACGTCTAGTCACGCTTTGCCTGTTCGTCCTCGGTTGCGCCTCGGTTGGCTGTGACGACCGCCGCGAGTCGGCAACGGCCCCGGGTGGCGCCGCGACCGCCGGGCGCACGTTCAACGTGACCTTCAGCCAGTGCAATAACGCCGAGCCGTACCGCGCCGCACAGAACCAGTTGATGACCAAGCTCTGGGCCCAGCACCCAGACGTCCGATTCACCATCCTGGACGCACAGCAGGACGACAAACGGCAGATCGACCAGGTGACCACGGTCATCCGCCAGAAGCCAGACCTGCTGATCGTCGCGCCGAACCAGCGCGCGCCGCTGACGAAGGTGATGGGCGACGCGATGGCCGCCGGCATTCCGGTGATCTGCCTCGAACGTGACGTCGCCGAACCCAACTACACGACCTACATCCGATGCGACAACTACGAGATCGGCCGCCTCGCTGGCGAATTGGCGGTCGCGGAACTGACGAAGAAGTACGGCAGCCCCAAGGGCAACATCGTGCAGATCCAAGGGTTGCTCGGCGTCGAGGGGGAAGCGAACCGCGACAAGGGGGCCAACGACGTGTGGAAGCAGCATCCCGAGATCCGCGTCGTTCACCGCGCGGTGGCTGACTGGGTACAATCCAAGGCGCGGGATCGGATGACCGAAGCGCTGAACGCCAACCCGCTGATCGACGTCGTCTTCGGTCACAACGACCCCATGGCGATCGGTGCCTATCTGGCTGCCAAGGACAAAAGGCGCGAGAAGGAGATTATCTTCATCGGCGCCGACGGCCTCGGCGGTGAAGCGGGCGGCATCAAGAAGGTCGCCGACGGCATCCTGGCCGGCACGTTCGTCTACCCGCTTTGCGCCGACAAGGCCGTCGAAGTTGGCAATCGCATCCTGCGCGAGCCGGAATTCGTCCCGGAAAAGACGTACACCATGCCCAGCCGCGCCGTGACGCCCGCCAACGCGCAGGCGCTCTACGACGAACTCACGTTCTAACGAACCGCCATTGCCGTCGATCATCTTCCACCGTGTCGTCACCAGCGTTCGCAGGAGTCCATTGCCATGGGTAGCACATCCGATTCACATCGTCTGAAGATCGGCCTGTTCGGGATCGGGCTGGAGGCCTACTGGCCGCAGTTCGCGGGACTCAAAGAGCGGTTGGAAGGGTACCTAGCCCAGGTCGACCGCAAGCTGCAGGCGGCGGTGCCCCGGGAGGGCGTCGAGGTCGTGAACCTCGGCCTGATCGACTCGCCGGAGAAAGCCCTGAATGCCGGCCACGCGTTCCGCCAGGCCGACGTCGATTTGATCTTCCTGCACGTGACGACCTACGCGCTGTCGAGCACGGTGCTGCCGGTCGTCCGCCGGGCCAAGGTGCCGGTCGTCATCCTCAACCTCCAGCCCGCCGCCGCCATCGACTACGCGGCGTTCAACGCGATGGGCGACCGCACCGCGATGACCGGCGAGTGGCTCGCCCACTGCGGCGCCTGCCCCGTGCCGGAGATCGCCAACGTCTTCGGGCGCGCCGGCGTGCCGTTCCGCCAGGTCACCGGCCTGCTCGAGGGCGACGGCCACGTCGACCGCCAGCTGGCCGATTGGGTCGCCGCCGCCCGCGTCGCCCACGTGATGGAGCACAACCGCCTGGGCGTCATGGGCCACTACTACAACGGCATGCTCGACATCTACAGCGACCTGACGCAGCAGGTCGCGACCTTCGGCGGGCACGTCGAGATTATGGAAGTCGACGAGCTGGCCGACCTGCGCAGCCGCGTCAGCGACGCCGCGGTTGACGAACGCGTTGCCCTGTTCCACGACACGTTCGACGTGCAAGCCGACTGCCCGCCGGCCGAGCTCGCCCGCGCCGCCCGCACGAGCGTGGCGCTGGACCAGCTGGTGGCGGCCCACGACTTGGGCAGCCTGGCCTACTACTACATGGGCAGCGGCAACCCGGCCAACGAGGACGCGATCAGCTCGATCATCCTGGGC
>DASYHQ010000022.1 GCA_035998445.1 Tepidisphaeraceae bacterium
CCCCTCTCCCGCCTGCGCCGGGGGAGGGCTAGGGTGGGGGTCTACCCGTTCGGAGTCGCCAAGAAGGCCCCCTCCCTAGCCCTCAGGGGCGAGTACGCGGGAGAGGGGACCGGACGAGTGCGTCAAGTATGTTATTGCCCATTCCTGCCTGTCTCTCCCCCCGCATCTTTTCTTCCGTGAAACAGGGATTCAGGTGGACCGGACATTCTTGTCCGGACTTATGCACCTGACGAAGCAATCGTCATCCTGAGGTACCCCGAAAGATCTCTTCGCGACGCAATACGGGGGGAGATCCTTCGGAGTACCTCAGGATGACGGCTCGGCAACGGGCCACTTTCTCAAGTGCATAGGTCCGTTCTTGTCCGCCTCTCTTCTGTCTTTCCTCCTGGTGAGACGGACTTTCTTGCCTGCCACGCGGCGCTAGCCGCGATCGGAGAACAGGGAGCCACGAAGACGCGAAGGCACCAAGGAGGACGCGAAGAAAAGCCCAGGTGTTGCGCCGGATTCACCTCAACTGCGCAGCGCCAGCGTAGAGATGGATAGCGTGCTCTTTGACAACCGAATAGCCGACGCGCGTGCGGTGGTGGATACCCGACATCCTCACCCGATGGTGCAAAATGGTGCACGATAGTGCACGAATTCACGTTTTGCCTTACCCAAACCGCCGCCGCCAGTGGGTTTGTCTTCTTCGCGGTCCTTCGCGTCCGCCCTTCGCGCGCTTCGCGTTCGCATTTGTCTTAGTAGAGGCGCAATAGAGACAGACAAAAATGTCCGTCCCACCAGCAGAAGAGATAAATACGGGGGAGAGCAGGACGGGGGGGAGAGACAGGCAGGAATGCCTGTCCTACAGAAGAGGCTGCACGACGACGGCTAGATCGCCTGCAGCTCCTTCATCACGCCTTCATCGTCGTCGCTCTCCGCGGCGATCTTTTGCTTTAGCACGTCGCGGTAGGCTTTCAGGAACGACTTTTCGTTTACCTCGCGCAGCGGCAGGAAGATGCCCTGCGTAGCCTTGGCGGAAAACAGGTGATGCGCGGCGATACCAATCCGTTCGGCGCCGCTGGTATCTGGCGGGAGCGTGCGCTCGGTGGCGGTGTGCAGCAAGAAGCGCAGTGCGTCGCTGGAGCGCTCGGGCAAATCCGTTAGGCAGAGCAGTGGTTCGATCTGGCCGGGCGTGATGAGGAAGACGTTGACGTCGCCGCGAGATGGACCGCGCTGAAGCGACACGTAGGCGAAGTCGCTCAGCAACTGCACGTGGCGGAACGGGCCTTTGCCCAGCTTTGACAGCGCGTCGATTAGCGATTTGATCTTCCCGGCCGTCTCGAACTTCAGTTCCATCGCGGCGGACTGCATGCGCTTCGTGTGATGCGCAAGCTCGGTCGACGGGTCGATCAACGTGTCGGCGGCCCACTGAACCATGCGGCGATACGAGTTCATGCCGATCGAACCGTCGCACGGCGCGGGGCAACGGCCCATCTCCTTGTACGCGCACGCCTTGCCGCGCGGCGCCTCGGTCAGCACGTTGTAATACCGGCAGAGGTCGAACGAATCCTCCGCCAGTTCGATCAGGTGTTGCGCAGCGTGCTTGTCTTCCACGGGGCCGATGAGCCGGCCGGGGCGCGGGGTGAGATCGGTGGTTTTCGTGAAGCGCGGAAACTCGGCATCGGGATCGACGTGGACGAACCACGCGGGCCTGAAGCCGACCATGGCGCTGTAGGTTTGCGGGAAGCAGAGCCGAGCGGCCTCGTAGTAGACGCAGTCGGCCTCGAAGGCGCTGTCGACGCGCTTGTAGTAGATCTGCCGGACGAGCTCGCGGTAGTTCACACGACGGCTCGGGCCAACGTCTTGTTCGTCGCCACCAAGCCTTCGCTTGAGGCTGTGGCGAAGGTTCTTCACGCACAGCAACTGCACGGGCTGGCCGGTGGCGTCGGCAAGAAGATAGACGACCCACTTGGCCGGCACCGCGCGCGCGAACGTTTCGAAATCGCCGGCGGGGTCGAAGTCGATCTGGCGGTCGAGGATGGCCGTAATTGGGAGCGCCACCGGCTTATGGTAGGATCGGGCAGGCCGGGATGAAAGCAGCAGCGAAACACAGGGAAACACGCGGTATGGCAGACGACGCAGATCAAGTTCTTGTCTCGGTGGTCATGGGCAGCAAGAGCGATTGGGAGACGATGCAGCACGCCGACGCCATCCTCAGCAGTTTCGGGGTGCCGCACGAGTGCGGCATTGTCTCGGCGCATCGCACGCCCGAACTGATGACCGAGTTCGCGACCAACGCCGAGGACAGCGGCGTGCAGGTGATTATCGCCGGCGCCGGTGGCGCGGCCCATTTGCCGGGCATGGTGGCGGCGCAGACGATCTTGCCCGTGCTGGGCGTGCCGGTTCAGTCGGCGGCACTGAACGGGATGGATTCGCTGCTGTCGATCGTGCAGATGCCCGCCGGCGTGCCGGTGGGCACGCTCGCGATCGGTAAGGCCGGCGCGACGAATGCCGCGCTGCTGGCGATCGCTATCCTCGCGACCACGCGGCCGGAACTGCGCGAGAAGCTGCGGGATTATCGCGAGAAGCAGACGCAAACGGTGCTGGATACGCACCTGCCAACCGCGGGGTGAGGCGGGGCCGCCGTTATATTGCCGCCGGCTTGCCGGTGGTCTTGCTTCGTCCGAATTGAAGACCACCGGCAAGCCGGCGGCTATGTAAAAGAACATCCCTTCGAGAATCATGACCCACCCCTCCCCCATCCTCCCCGGTTCCACCATCGGCGTGCTCGGCAGTGGGCAGCTCGGCCGTATGTTCACGATCGCGGCCAGGCAGATGGGGTATCGCGTTCACACGTTCTCGCCCGATAGCGACACCCCCACCGGGCAGGTGGCCGACCTGGAAGTGACGGCCAGCTACGACGATCTTGACGCCGTGCGCGCGTTCGCGCGTGACGTGAGCGTCGTCACGTTCGAATTCGAGAACGTCCCCGCGCCCACCGCGGCGGCGTGTGCCGAATGCGGGCCCGTGCGGCCGGGCGGCAACGTGCTGCATACGACGCAGCATCGGCTGCGCGAGAAGGCGTTTCTGTCGCAGAACGGTTTTCCGGTCACGCCCTACCGTGCCGTGCATTCGATCGAAGACGTGCGGACGGCATCGCGCGAGATCGGCCCCAAGGGCGTGATCAAGACGGCGGCGTTCGGGTACGACGGCAAGGGGCAGTCGAAGGTTGCCACGCTCGCCGACGCCGAGGCGGCCATCGCGGCCGACCCGCAGGTCGAGCGCGTGTTCGAGGCGTTGGTCGACTTCGACCGTGAAGTGTCCGTGGTCGCCGCCCGCGGGGTGGATGGGGCGTTTGCGCACTGGGGCGTCATCGAGAACGTGCATCGCAACCACATTCTTGATGTGTCGATCGCGCATGCCGATTTGCCGCCTGTCGTAATGGCCGAGGCGGTGGAGATCGCGCGCGGGATCTTCGAGGCGCTGCAGATCGTGGGCGTGCTGTGCGTCGAGTTCTTCTACACGAAGTCCGGCAAGCTGCTCGTGAACGAGCTTGCCCCGCGCCCGCACAACAGCGGCCACCTGACGATCGACGCCTGCGTCACCAGCCAGTTCGAACAACAACTGCGGGCCGTCTGCGGCCTGCCGCTGGGCGCCACCACCTACCACCGCGCCGCGGCCATGGCGCAACTGCTGGGCGACGAATGGCAGCACGGCGAACCCGCGTGGGACCGGGCGATCGCGATGCCAGATGTGAAGCTGCATCTCTACGGCAAACGCGACGCCAAGCCTGGCCGAAAGATGGGCCATCTGACGGCGCTTGCCGATACGCCCGATGCGGCGCGGGAACTCGTGCTGAAGGCGCGATCATCGATCGCGCGAACGAACGCTAGGCCGTAGTCCCTGTAGTGGCGACGCCTGCGTCGCGGTGCGGCCCAGCCGCAATCCCACGTACCACGGGCGGCCCGCCCGTGCATGCTACTTACCCTGGAAAAATACACGGGCGAGCCGCCCGTGGTACGGCGGATCATCCTACGACTCGTGAGGGGGTGCCACGGGCAGCTTGCCTGCCCGTGTCTTGAATGCTTCAACTAAAGAAGGAACCCGGGCGGGCAAACCACCCGCGGCACTCCGCCACAGTTCAGGCCGCAGACGAAAGAGATCCTTCGGAGTACTTCAGAGGGTGTTAAAGAAGGACGCCGCGTTTGCTCCGACCGTGGCATGGGCGTCCCGCCCATGCTCGTGTCAGGGCCGCTAGACAACATTGGTTGCAGCGGCTGTTTCGGCGCAGCAGCCAACAAAAGATGTTTGTCATTCCAGTCCACACGCATGGGCGAGACGCCCATGCCACGGTGAATGCGGCCTCGGCCGCGTTCTTCAACGCCCTCTCAGGATGACGACGTCGGTCACGGATGCGTCAAGCGTATGAACCTCAACGAAAAAAGCCCCTGGCGCCGATGCGCCAGGGGCTTTGACTTGTGAGAAGCGGAAACTCTAGTGGACCGTCCGGCCATCCGGACCAGTCAGTCCTACTGCAGCAGACGCAGCGCGGCCTGCGGGGCGGCGTTGGCCTGAGACAGCACGGTGCTGGCGGCCTGCGACAGGATCTGCGAACGGGTCATCTGGGCCGTCTCCGACGCAAAGTCCGTATCGCGGATCGCGCTCTCGGCGGCGCTGGCGTTCTCGAACGCCACGCCCAGGGCGTTCACGGTCGAACCGATCGTGAACTTCTGGAACGCGCCCAGGCGGCCACGCGTCTGGCTGACCTGCTTGATCGCCTTGTCTAGGATCTTCTGAGCATTGGTGAGGTTGTCGCTGGTCAGGGCGTTCGCGCCACCGCTGCCCAGCGTGCTCAGGTAACCCACGGCGCTGTCGCCGAGCGACCCGGTGCTGACCGAGGCGATGCCGATGCTGGCCTTGTCGGTTTCCGTGACCTTCGAGCCGAGCGAGAACGTCGCGCCACCACCGGTGACGCCGAACGTCTTGGTCTGGTTGTTAACGTTGACGGTCGTGTCGAGGTCGAACTCGAGGTCGAGGTTGCTGGAACGGTACGCGACCTTCAGACCGTCGGTCTGGGCGGCGGCACCGTTGACGGTGACGGCGGCGTCGGTGCCGTAGTCCTTGTTGCTGCTGAGCGTGAACGTGCCGGTCAGGGCCTTGAGGCCGACGAACTGCGTCGAACCGAAGGAGGTGCTGTTGACGTTCAACGTGGTGCCGGTGATCGTCGCCGAGACGCCGGTCGCCGTCTTCACGCCGTTGATGGCCGTCGCGATCGACGACACGGTGGTGCCGCTGGCGAACGAGAGCTGTTCGGTGCCGTTGGCGCCGGAGACTTCCAGCGTCACGGTGGCGCCGGTGACGGTGCCACCGGAGTAGGCCAGCGTGCCGGTCTGGGCGCTGGTGGTCACCTGCACCACGACCGAGACGGTGCTACCGTCCGGCACGCGGGACGAGTTGACGCGCAGGTTCTGCACCGCGCTGGTGCCGACCGAGCTGGTCGAGTAGTCGTAGTTGCCGTTCAGGAGCTTCTTGCCCTGGAACGCGGTGCTCTGCGAGATGCGGTTGATCGTGCTCAGGATGCTGTCGACCTGCAGCTGGTTGGCCGACTGTTCCTCGGCCGACAGGCCACCGGTGTTGGCGCTCTGACCGATCAGGCCCTGCAGTTCGGTCAGCAGGTTGCTGACCTCGTTCAAGCCACCCTCGGCGGTACCAATGATGTTGCTGGCGCGCTCGGCGTTGTCGATGGCGGTCGTGATGCCGACCTTCTCGGCACGCAGGTTCTCGCTGGCGATCAGGCCGGCGGGGTTGTCGGCACCGCTGTTGATCTTCAGGCCGGTGCTGAGGCGCTGCATGCTCGTGTTGAGCGTGTTGTTGTTCTTACCGAGGACGCGCTGTGAGATCAGCGAGCTGACGTTGGTGTTGATCGTTGACATTGTCTTAGTCTTTCCTTGACGAGTGTTCTAGCCGCGTGTCGGGAACACTCCCGAAACACGCCCTTCATTCCCTTGAAAGGCGGAGAGTGACGTTCACTCCCAGTCCGGCAACGCCAAGGGACGGCGTCCGGCAGCCTTCGGAACTATGCGGGTCTTACGTGGACGTCGCGTGGTTCCCGTTCAGGCTCATTCGGTCTCCTTTCTCACAAGTCGTGCCGGACAGGCCGCACTAGACGGCACATCAGGCATGCGTGATTGGGATCGACCGACTTACAGGGGCACTTTAGATCTCGGCGCGTGGAATTTTTCGATTTTTCCGCCTGCGCCGCCTCTGGCAATTACGAACACCCACACCTCGCCTAAACCGTTAAAATATCGGACCTTACTGCGCAATATGCCCGTCACGCCCGATAAGCTTCCTCTACCTCCAGGAAATCCCCTATGTCGCAATACGGCATCATTTTTAGCGTTTAAACCAGATTCATAGGGGTATAGTACGGTGGTTAATTAACCGCACGTTCTAGCGTTCCTGCCGTTGGATCGCGGATGGGGCCCAGAGGCGATGCACCCGCGTGTGAGGCGTGGCACAGGAGCAAGATGAGCAAGATGGAAACCGGAACTTTCGTAAAACGAATCGGCGCGACGGTAGTCGCAATGGGGATGTCGTCGTCGGTCGCGCACGCCGCGCTCGTGCCGAACATTCCGTTCGATACCGAGGACCAGTACACGAACAACTTCCTCGAGCTGGGAACGAACACCGCCAACATCGGCTATAGTTCGGCCAATCAGAACGTGCGTTACGCCCCGTCGGGCAACAACGGCACCGCCCTGCTGCGCTACGACACCACCCCGGTGACAATGTCGCCGGTCCGGCCGACTTCCTGACCGAAACGCTGTCGGTCGACACGACCATCAGCGTGCTCAGTACCAGCGCCAACGCGTCGGTCGGTTTCTACACGCGCGTGCAGTCGAACAACCTGGGCGTGCTGGCCCTGCTGAACGCCACGAGCGCCACCACCGTGCAGCTGCGCCTCTTCTACGACGCGAACAACGCGACGTCGACGGCGGGCACGGCGTTCTTCGACTCAACGTTTAACTTGACCACCGGTGCGACCGCTGACCGCCACGAACGCCTACGACGCCGCCGGTTCGGTCGGTCTGCGGGCCAACCTGGCCCAGGCGTTCCAGGGCAGTGGCGAGACGGCGATCCAGAACACGATCACGTTCGACAACTTCTCGGCCACGCCGACGGCCGTGCCGGAGCCAAGCTCGCTGGCGGTGGTGGCCATCGGTGGCCTGCTGGCGCTGCGCCGTGGACGGCGATCCGCAACGTAGCATGGGCGGCTCGCCCATGGCGTCGGTACGCTGACGCGTCTGTCGTGACACGGCCTCTGGCCAGTGGAGCTGCTAGAAAGAGAGCCAGCGGCTAGCGGACAAGCACCCCATGCCATCCCAAAGGGAGCGGTAGCGACCTGAGGGATCTCGACGCACGGGCGGTTCTCGGCCATAGGAGACCCCTCAGGTCGCCAAGGCTCCCATCGGGATGACGGTCCCTGATCAACGCAGGGTTTTGTCCCGCTGCCTAAAGACACGGGCGGGCAAGCCGCCGGTGGCACCGATAGTGAACAGATCAACGTAAACGACGCGGCCCCCGTGGAACTGTCCACGGGGGCCGCGTCTTCTTCTCTTACGTCTTTATCAGTCGATCAACCGATCAACCGCCCAGCAGCGACAGCACTTGCTGTGGCGTCTGGTTGGCGGTGGCGAGCACGCTCGTGCCGGCCTGCGTGAGGATCTGGGCGCGGGTGAGCGCGCTCGTCTCCTTCGCAAAGTCGGCGTCGCGGATGCTGCTCTCGCTGGAGGTCACGTTCTCCAGCGCGACGCTGAGGCTGTTCATGTTCGTGTCGAGCGTGTTTCGCTCGAACGCGCCCAGCCTGCCGCGAAGCACCGAGACCTGCCGGATCGCCTTCTCGATGATCTTGCTGGCCGCCTGCGTCTGCCCACCGACCAGCGTGCTGTTGCCACCGGTGACGACGTCGTTCAGGAAGCCGCTCTCGAAGTCGCCGAGCTTGCTGGCGGCCACCGACCCGATGCCGATGTTCACCTGCTGGTTGAAGTTCACCGACTGGCCGAGCTGGAACAGCGCCCCACCCCCGGTGATGGCGAAGCTCTTGGTGCCGGCGCCGAACGCCTGGTCGAGCGTGAGCTCGAGGTCGAGCGTGGTCGTGTTGATCTTCAGGTTGCGCCCGTCGCCGACGGTGAGCGCCCCGTTGATCGTCGCGACGGCGTCCTGACCGATGACGCGGCCCTTGGCGTTGCCGTCGGCGTCGGTCGTCTCGAACGAGCCGCTTTGTGCGGTGATGGAGACGAACCGCTTGGCGCCGAACTCGTTGCTCTTGAAGCTGATGCCGCTGGTCGCGCCGGCGCTGCTGATGCCGGTGGCGACCACGCCCGTCGAATCGCTGATGCGGTTGACCGCAAACGCGATCGCCGAGGCGGCGGTGCCACTGGTGAACGTCAGTACCTGCACGCCGTCGTTACCGGTGATCTCCAGCGTGACGCTGTTGGTGATCGCGCTGGTGCGGAACTGCAGGTCGGCGGTCTTGGCGCTGGTCAGCACGTTGATCTGCACGGGGATCGACGTGTTGTTGCCGAAGTTGGCCTGGCTGATGTTCAGCGATTTGATCGCGCTGGTCGTGACGCCACTGGTGAGGTAGTCGAGGCTGCCGTTGATCAGCTGCAGACCGGCGAAGGTCGTCGTGTTGCTGATGCGGGTGATGCTCTCGACGGCCGAGTCGACCTGCAGCTGGTTGGCGCTGATCTCCTCGGGGCTCATGCCACCGGTGTTGGCGGCCTGGACGATCATGCCCTTGATGTTCAGCAGCAGGCTGGCGATCTCCGACAGCGCACCCTCGGTCGTCGAGATGACGTTGCTGGCGCGCTGGCTGTTGTCGATGGCCTGGTTGATGCCGGACATCTCGCTGCGCAGGCCCTCGGACGCGATGAGGCCCGACGGATCGTCGGCGCCGCGGTTGATCCGCAGGCCGCTGCTGAGCCGGTTCATCGTGTCGCTGAGCGTTCCCTGATTTCTGGCCAGCCCACGCTGGGCGGTCAGAGCTGCGACGTTCGTATTGATACGGGCCATGTCAATCCTCCATGATTGTGGATGGCTTGCCGGGCCCTATTGCCCGGGCGAAGAGGTCCGATCCTTCGGACCTAGAGAGATTTGCGATTGCCGATTTTCGATTGCCGATTGGAAGGGCACGTGCCCTCGCTAGTTCAATCGCAAACCGCAAATCGCAAATCGAAAATCCGAGGCTACTGCTTCTTCTGGTCCTTGTCGGGGTTGGTCGTGCCACCCTTGTTGGGACCGATCTTTCCAAGACCCGAAAGATCCTCGGGTTTCACCTGCGCCGCGGCCCGGTTTTCACGCCGGATCGCGTCGTATACTTCCTTACGATGGACGCTGATCTCCTTGGGGGCATTGATCCCCAGACGCACCTTGTCTCCGCGGATGTCGACCACGGTGACCTCGATGTCGTCCCCGATCATGATCGTCTCGTCGCGCTGACGGGACAGTACCAACATGCCTGGCTCCTTCCATGTCTGACTAAAGCGGTGGACCGTTCGACGTCGCACATATGACGTCGATGCCACGCTTTGGAAGGCTCGGCGCCGTCGGGCGCCAAGCCTGCACCGGGGTGGGCAGTGCAACCGATGCGCTGGTGTGGTCGGACGGACCACGTCGCATGGATCGCACGGGCGAAGCGGGCTACAGATTGTAGGCCGCGCCGCGTTTGCCTCGCGATGCTCGCAAAAGATTCGCGTTTCGCCTGCGGTCGACTCCGTTCGACCGAGGCGCTGCCGGCGGTTTCTGCCCGGCAGGGCTGAGGCGACCGTGTCCAACGCAACTTGCGTCGCGTCGGGCGTTCACCTCCCGGCCGGGCTCATCAGTCCGGCCGCAAGCTAGCGTGCGATCACGCGGACTTGGCCAGCGGCACCTCCTGCGTCAGCCGGTACAGGGGCTGTCGGGTCGTCCACTTCTTCTCGGTCAGCACGACCTGCGTCGCCAGGCGGTTGCCCGCGTTGACGAGGATCGGTCCGAGCAAATTGCCGGTCAGCCAGTCGCCGACCTTGTTGCAGATGACGAAGACCTGCGCCAGCGCGCTGTCGGTCATCATCAGCTCGGTCGCCGTCTCCTCGCGGATCGGCACGTCGTACTCCTTGAAGAAGACCGTCGGGTCGGCGACGACGAACGCGAGGTTCGGGTCGTCGACGCTCTGCAGCCAGAAGAAGTAGTTGTCGTCGCCCGTCGAGATGAGGGCGAACCGCGAATGGTCGGGAAAGCCCAGGAGGCCGCGGGTGAAGGTCATCACCCGTTCGTCCTCAATGGACAGCAACCCGAATCGCGTCGTCTGAATCTCCATTCGAACTCCATTTCCAGTCGCGGGCCCGTTTGACTTGGGTCGCCCGCAATACCACCCGCGGCTCCACCGCGGAACTCCATGTTCAACTCATCTGCCCGAGCGTCCCTGCCCAGGCCATCCCGATTCCGAAGCCGGAAGGGGGAAGTGGGCAGTCGGAGTGAAAAACTCCAACTGCACACTTCACGCTTCAAACCTCTCGCTTGTTCCCTCTCCCGAAGCATTCGGGAGAGGGACCGGATCACACTCACCAGCTATCCGGCATTTTCTGCATCACTCGGCAACCTTTTCTGCGCCCTACCTGCATTCTCTGCGTTTTCTACGAACACCTCATACACCACTTATCCACACAGCAATCGTCGTGCCAGACTCTCAAACAAAATCACCGCAGGAAATCCAGCAGCGACGTATTCGTCACCTGGCTCGTCGTCTTCATGCTCGCCTCGAGCATCATCTGCATGTTCGTGTACTTCGTGATCGCGGTCGTGTAGTCCGTTTCGTGCAGGTTAGCCAGCAGTGACTGCGTCGCGACGTTCTCGTCGGTAATGCGCGACTCGCGCGCTTCCAGCTCCTGCACGCGGGCCCCGGTGACACCGCGCACGCGGATGACGCGGGCGAGGTCTTCATCAATGCCCTGGGCGGCCCGGGTGATCGCGCCGGCGTCGCTGGCCCGCAGCGCATCCCGCAGCTCGGCCAAATGCGTGAAGACGCCCGTCGACTTCACGGCGTTCACGTCCGCGCCGGTGATCGTGCCACCGCTGGCCGGCGTCGCCAGCAACCCAAGGTCGCCGGCGGCCTGTGAGAAGTTGGCTGGGTCGACTTTGAAGGTCGCGGTGCCGGTGGTCGCGTCCGTCAGCACGATGCCGTTACCACTGGTGGCAAAGCTCGCCATGGCGGTGCCGGCGGCGGTGTTGATCGCGGTGATGGCGTCGTTCACGGTCGTGAGACCGTCGAGGTCGACGGCGAAGGTCGTGCCGTCACGCCGCGTGATGGTCAGGTCGTCCCCTGCCACCGTGCGCACGCCGCGCCCTTCGTTCAGGTCGGCCAGCAATGTCGCGGGCAACATGGTCCGCAGGCCGAGGTCGGCCGCGGTGGTGCCACCGTTCTCGGCGATCGTCATCTGCGTGCCCTGCACGGGGTTCAGCACGTCGATGCCAGTGCCGGCGTCGTTCAGCTTCGCCAGCACTTCCACGCCCGAGCCGTTGATCGCGTTCAACAGATCCTCGACCGTGTTCAGCCCGGCCATCGAGATCGTCGCCGTCGCGACGCCGTTGGCGATCGTGATGCCGCTGGCGCTCACGCCCGCGCCGTTGCGCAGGCTGGCGAGCGGTGTAAGTGGCGTCAGCTTGGCCTGCACGTCGCTACCATCGAGCGAGGCCACCGCCACTGCCTGGCGAATGCCAAGGTCGCGGGCGCTGGTGCCGCCACCCACATCGGTGATGGTGACCGTGCCGGTGCCGGGGGTGAGCGTGATGCTGTTGCCGTCGGCCGAGAGCGACGCGGTGACGTCGGTGGTGCCCGTGACCGCATTGATGCGCGTGATGACGTCACCGACCGTGTCGGCCGTCGTCAAATCGACCGTCGCGTTGCTGCCACCGTTGGCGATCGAGATCACGCCCTTGTACACACCGGTGCCGGTCGCCCCTTCCAGGTCCGCCAGCCGGGTGGCCGCGGTAATGCTGGGGGATAGATCCGCCCCGCCGCGATGGCGTTCGGAGGTGGCGCCGAAGACTTCTTGGGCGCTCACCATGAACGGCAGCACGGTGTTCTCGTCGAACGTGTTCTTCAGCACGTCGTTCGAACCCGCGAACTTCACCCCACCATTGGTGCTGGTCACGAACGGCGACGTGTTCGAGCGATCGCCACCGTAGATGAACGTGCCCTCGAACTGCGTGTTGCCGTAGGTGACGGCCTGGTTGTACAGGTTTTCAATTAGCGCCGCGGCGCTCTGCCGGGCCGCGGGCGTGACGTCTGAGCCGACGTTCTGCGAGGCGATCTGCGTTGCTTGCCGCAGCAGGTCGGTGACCCCATCAAGCGAGGTATCCACGCTCGACAGCGTGTTCTTAGCGGCGCTGATGTTGTCCAGGTAGCCCTGGCGTTTCTCGAGCGTCTTCTGCAGCTGCTGGATGACGGCGCTGTCGCCCGGATCGTCGCTGGGCTTGGTGATGCGGTAGCCGGTCGTCAGCTGGTTCTGCACTTCCAGCAACATCCGCTGCGTCTTCGTCATGCTCGACGTGGCGACGCTCGTGCGTAGCAGGTTGCTGACGCGTGCGAGGTTGGTTGGAAGGACTGCCATTTTGCTACCGACGTTTCACTGTTCAACCTGCGCCTTTCGCGAAAACCGCAAGCGGGCGCAACGCTTCCATCCTCTATTCGACATTTATCGGTCGTGCCCGTGAATCTTTATCGGACGAGGCCCATGACCGTATCCATCAGGTCGTTCACCACGTTGATGAGTCGCGATGCGCCTTGGAAAGCACGCTGCTGTCGCATGAGGTTGATGGCCTCCTCGTCCATGCTGACGCCGCTGAGCGCTTCGCGCTGGTTGAACAGCGTGTCCTGCACCACGTGGGCCGCCTCGGCGTCGCTTTTGGAGGCGGCGGTGAGGACGGAAACGTTGTTCACCATCGCTTGATACGTTTCCTTTAGCGAACCATGCGTAAGCGAGCTCAGCGTTGCGGTTTCGAGGTTGGCGATGGCTAGGGCCGTCTGATTGTCGGCCGGTTCACCGTTCTTAGCCGCAGCGAGCAAGGCGGGATTGGCCTTGATCACGCTGCTCACGCCCATGTCGAACGCACTGCTACCGGTGAAGAACCCGTTGACCCCCAGTGCCGCCAAGGTGCCGCTGGTGTCCTGGCTGAACGAGAACTCGACCGCGCTGCTGGCGGCGCTAACCGCCAGCTTGCCGGCAGTCGTGGAGACGTTCAGGCCGGTAATGCCCGCAAGGTCGGCGGCGAGGCTGTTGAGCGTGGTGTCGTCGGCGTTCAGACCGTCGGCGTCCACCTGCACCAGCGTGCTGGTGGTCAGGCCGGTCGCCTTCTCCTTCACGTGCACCACGAAGCTGCCTGATTTCGGCGTGAACTTCAGATTGGTGCGCGGATCGGTGAGTGCCAGCGCGGGGTCGTCAACGCCGTTGGTCGCGGTGACGGTCGACAGGTTGCTCGTGCCCTGGCCAGAGGCGTGCAGCTTGTTCACCTCGAAGATCATGTTCTTCGCCAGATCGTTGAACCGATCCGTGGTGGCGTCGATCGTGTCGCGCACGCCCGTCAGGCCGCCGATCTGCCCGCCCTTGAAGGCCACGTCGGCGTTGTTGTCGGCGAAGATGATGCTGGTGTTGTGCTTGCCGTCGATCGTCTCCTGCTTGATCGCCAGGCCGCGGTTGGTGTTGCCCACGATCAGCGGTTCAGAACCGACGAAGACGTTGACCGAGCCGTTCGGCTGTTCGATCGACCGGATGTCCATCAGTTCCGACAGCTTCTTGAGCGTGGCGTCGCGCTGGTCGCGCAGCCCGCTACTCTCGCCACCCGTGCCGGCTTCCGAGATGACGATCTGCTTGTTCAGCACCGCGATCTGGTTCGACAGGCCTTGGGCGTCGTTCGTAAGCGCCTTCAGGCGGTCGGCGACGTCGCTGCGGAGGCCTTCGAAGCTGGACTTCAGGTCGACAAATCCGTCGGCCAGAATCTCACCGTTTTGCAGCACGATCTGGCGCAACGCCGCGTCCTGCGGCTTGTTGGCAAGGCTGGACCACGATTTGAAGAACGTGCTCATGGCCGTCGACAGGTCCTGGTCGCCCAGTTCGTTGAAGACGGACTCGACGCGCCCCATCCACAGCTGCGTGGTGTCGGCCGAGTTGCTGTCGCTGATGCTGGCGCGCAGGCGACCTTCGAGGGCGTCGTCGATTTGCCGCCGGATGGAATCCAGCTGCACACCGGTGCCCATGAAGACGCCGGTCTGGATCATCCGATCCTTCGCCGTCGACACGCTGGCGACCTGCCGCGTGTAGTCGGCGTTGCCGGCGTTGGCGATGTTGTTGCCCGTGACCTGCAGCTGCGCCTGGCTTACCGACAGGGCAGAGCGACCAGTGAGTAGGGCTCCGGTGAGGGACATAGGGATTGCCGATTTTCGATTGCCGATTTGCGATGGAAGAGAGGGATAGCCGAGCGACCGGATTGCCCTTCGATCGGCAATCGCAAATCGGCAATTCCCCTACCCGACGGCTTCCATCATCCCGATGCGGGCCGACACGCGCGGCACGCCTTGTTTGGTGTACATGCCACCCTTCTCCATCGCGCCGGCGACGATGCGCACGACCGTGTTCAGGTGGCCCAGAATCGCGCCCGACACGCGGCTGGCGATGTTGGCCTTGTGGCTGATCATCGCGGCCAGGTCCGTCAGTTCCTTCCGCAGCGCCAGCAACTGCGCCTTGCGCAGCGGATGCAGGTCGGCGAGCTTGGCGAGCGTCAACTGCTTCTCGTCCACGCGCGCCAGCTTGGCGATCTGCCCCACCAGCAGTCGCCGGCGGGTGTCGAGCGATGCGATGCGCAGCCGCGAGGCTTCCTGGGCACTCGTGGCGCTTTCCAGCGCTTCCACGTCCAGCTTGCGCATAGCGGCCTGCTGCCGGTCTAAGTTGGCAAGCAGGTTCTTGTGCTCGGCCACCAGTTGCGCCAGCGTGGCTTCCAGATCAACGAACTGCCGTGACATCGGACCTCACGTTTCGGGAATTGCTGCTCGTGTTGGCCTCGGGCGACGCCTCGATCATTCGCGGCGCCGTCAGCGCGTCGGTGGACTCGATCTTCGTCGCGTCGGCGGCGTTCTTCTGCTGTGCATAGGCCTTGGCCGCCTCGATTTTCCGCACGATCGCGTTCACCAGCTTCTTACCGGTGCCGCGGCTCATGTGCTCGGCCATCTTCTGGTCGTACAGCGAGCCGAACGCGTCGCCCCCCTGCCCACCGGAGAACAGTTCCGACTTGAACGGGTTGTCGCGCGCCTGCTTCAACAGCGTGCCGTAGAAACTGGCGGCCACCCACTTTTCTGTCTGGTCGACAATTTGTTCGTGCTGCGTGCCCTTGGGCTTGGTCATCTGCCCGCGGAAGAGGGTGTCGGTGAGGCCGGCCTTCTGAGGTTGTTTTGGGGTAATGGTCATTGTTCTTCCGTCTGGTTCCCTCTCCCGGTACTCCGGGAGAGGGTTAGGGTGAGGGTGATTCGAATTACGAGAATCGTCAGCAGTTCGAAGTCACCCTCACCTAGCCTCTCCCGGGGTACCGGGAGAGGGACCGGAGAGCTCATTCCACGATCAACTTCGCGTGCAGCTTGCCGGTCTTAAACAGTTCCTTCACGATCGTGATGCGGTCCTCTGCGGGCACCTTGATCTTGTCGAGCGTGTCGACCAGATCCTGCAGCTTGGCGCCACCGGTGTTAGTCGTGTCCAAGGCCACCGCATCCCGCGTGTTCAGAATGGGCGTTCGCGGCGTCGCAACCGGCGTGGGGGAGATCGTGCTGATCGTCAGCCCCTTGTGGCTGATGACGACCGGGCTGATCTCGACGTCGCCGGTGATGATCAGCGTGCCGGTGCGGTCGTTGATCTGCACGCGCGCCTCGGTCGGCAGCAGCGGCACGGGCAGGCGCTGCACGCGGCTGATGAAGCTGTCCGGCCGCTCGCGCTCGATCTCGGGGATCGACACGATGATGTTCTTCGGGTCGATCGCGGTGGCGAGGATCTCGCCGTCGTTGCCCTCGGCGTCGTTGATGATCTTGGCGATCGTGCTGGAGATGGTCCAGCTGGCGGACGGGTCTTCGATGATCAGCGTGAACCGGCCGTTGTCGATGTAGTTGCTGGGCAGGTCGGCCTCCATCACGCAACCGCCGGGGATTTTGCCGACGACGGGTGAGGATGGGTCTTCCAGCACGATCGCGCCCTGCGCCAGCGCCAGCACCGCGCCGGTGCCCAGTGGGCCTTGCAATGGCGAGACGATCAACCGCCCGCCACGCAGGCTCTTGGCCGAGCCCATGCTGGTGACGAAGACGTCCAGCTGATCGCCATCACGCGCGCCGTCCTTCGGCACCGTGGCGGTCACGCTGACGACGGCGACGTTGCTGACTTCCCGCAGCTCGGCCAGCTCGGCGGGGTTGGCGAACTTGGTCAGCATCGCCTGCAGCGGCCGGATGGCGGGCAGAAAGTCGCCACCGTCGCCGGTGCCCTTCAGGCCGTAGACCAAGCCGATGCCGACGAGTTGATTCGTGCGTTGCCCGCCAATGCGGGTGATGTCGGCGACCTTCACCGCCAGCGACGTGGCGGGCGCGATCGCGAGGACTGCGAGAATGATGAGGGTCTGTTTGAACATGAAGGGCTCCGCCCTTTCGCGTAGGGGCAGGCCTCCGTGCCTGCCCTCTTCGTCTCGTCAGGAAAATGCGGGCAGGCACGGAGGCCTGCCCCTACGTAATGTCGTCAAAACGGATTCGCACGGTCCAATAATTTCGTGAGCCAGCCGCGTTTCGTGTTGTCGCGTACGGCTCCCTTGTGCAGTTTCGTCATTTGCACGTCGCCCAGCTGCGTGCTCAGGATCGTGTTGTCGGCCGTGATGTCCTCGGCACGGCAGACGCCGGCGATGATGATGCTCTGTTCCTCATCGTCGATCTTGATCTGCTTGCGCGCCTGCAGCACCACCGTGTCGTTCGGCTTCACGTCGAGCACTTCCGCGGTGATGCGCAGCGTGACGACGTCCTTGCGGTCGACCGAACCGTCACCGGTCATCTCCCGGCTGGCGCTGAAGTTGACGCCGGGCGTCGCGCCGGTCGGCATCGCCTTGATGCGCAGGTTGCCGGGGTCGAGCTCGACGAACTCGCTGAGCTTGGCGGTGACGCTGGCTTCCTTCTTCAGGTCGGTCTTGCCTTCGGTTGTGTAGTTGCTCTCCTCGCGCACGATGATCGTCACGAGGTCGTGCTTCTTCAGCGTGCGGGGCTCGGGGGGCGTCACGCTGAACAGGCTCACCCCTGCCGCCTGCGGTGCGCCGTTGGCCTGGCCAGCGCGCATCAGCGATCCGCCACCCATGCGCAACTGCTGGGCTGGGGTTGGCGGCGGTTGAAGCCGCGCGACGGTGCTGGGACCTGGCGATGACGGCACTTGCGCGACGACGGGCGTGCTTAAGGCGATGGTCAACAGCAAGGCGCGCTTCATAAATATCCCGTGTAACAGCTTGAATCGTGCTTCTTTTGGTCGCGGCCGCGTTGCGCGGGCCCTACTGCGCCAGCGCAACGTCGTGGTCGGTCAGGTCACCCACGACGCCCATCTGCGGGCCGGTGATCTTCACGTCGTACACGTCGCGGGTCGTCTCGTTCTTCACCTTGATCGTCTGCCCAAACGTGCCCGACTCGGCCGCCCGCGCGACGGTCTTGATGCGAATGCCACCCTGGCCGAGCGTTACCGAGACCAGCTGCCCCGCCCGCACCAGCGGCACCGCCTGGATCAGCCGTGCGGTCATCAGCGCGCCCGCGGGCAGGTTGCGCGTCGCCTGCTGGCCGACGATCTGCGACAGCGAGACCAGCGTGTCGGTCGGTGTTTCGTCGCTGAGCACCCGACGGGTGGTGACGTCGTCGGCGCGAATGACCTGCCGGGCCGCGATCGGCTTGTCGACGATCACCTGGTCCTGCCACGCCTTGGCGTCGGCCTGGATGGTCGTCTTGTGCTGGCCACCATCGGTGAGAATGGTTACGTCCCACACCACCGTGCCCAGCGCGCGCACCCGGCGGGCGTCGAGCGTGAAGCGGAACTGCGGTTCTGCCAGGTTCAACACCTTCTCGTCGGTGGGCTTGAAGGTGAGCTGTAGGTTGGCCCGGTCAAGGCTCAGGCGCGACGCCAGGTCGGACACCAGCTGCGCCCGCAGCGAGCGCGGGCTGGTTTGAACCAGGTCGTCCGCCCCGTTCAGTCGGTGGCCCGCTGGAGTCGCTTGCGGTTTCGCGGTGCCCGATGGTGCCACCATGATCAGGTCATCCACCGCTTCCACCGCCATCGGTTCGTTGGGCTTGGCCCAGGCCATCATGGCCTCGGTCTCGTCGAAGCGCACGTCGGCCCGGGCCACCCGGCAGCTCGTGGCGCCGGTGAATCGCAGCGTGGCGAGGTTGATGCCCGCATCGCACAGCACGGTCTGCACCTGCTCGACGGTGAGCGAGCGGAACGGCGTTTCGTCCTCGGCGCGGGCAACGATCAGTTCGCCCAGCGGTTGCATCAGGGCGTTGTCGGCATCGGACCAGCGGGCGATTTGTTTGAAACGGATCTCCTGGCCGTACACCTTCGCCTCGCTGCGCAGCTCGACCACCGCGGTGGCGAGGCGGCTGGCGTCGGTCATGAACACGGTCGCGGGCAGCGCCAGAGGCGTCGCGATGGGCGCGGGCGCGGTGTCATCCAAAGTCGATTGCGCCGCGGCCTGCCCGGCGACCGTCGCGGTCACGCAAAGTGCCAGCGCGATCAGCGAACGATAGCGGCGGCGATCGGCAATGGGCTGGGTCATGTCGTTCATCGAATTGCCTCTGCAATTGCGAAATGCGATCTATTTCAGGCTATTCCAGCGTGAAAACCTGCTCGAGCAACTGAATCGGTTGGCCGGCCTGTCCGGCGTCGGGGCTCGTCTGCAAAAAGTCCCGCATCAACGTCTGCCAGCGCGTGTGCACCTCGGACCGTTCCAACTTCGCGCACACCGCGGCCCAGTCGTCGCATTCGAGGTAGCCGAACTCGGTGCCGTCGGGTGACAGCCACAGGCTGTAGTTGCGAATGCCGGCGTCGCTCAGGACGGCCTGCAGTTCGGGCCAGATCGGGTTGTGCAACCGGCGATACTCGACCAGTCGCTCGGGGCGAACCTTGATGAGGAAACCAACTCGCTGCATAGGGGCCTCGTCTTCTACGGCGTGCGATGCGCGACCGCGTTACCGGGTTATCCGCGGCGCAGGTTGCTGATGGTCTGCAGGGCCTGGTCGGCGCTCTGGATGGACTGGCTGTTCAGCTCGAACGCCCGCTGGGTCTTGATGAGGGAGACGAGCTCCTTCACCGGGTCGACGTTGCTGGTTTCCAGGAAGAACTGCAGCAGCTTGCCGGCGCCGTCTTCGCCCGGGCTGGACTCGATCGGGTTGCCGCTGGCGGTCGTCTCGATGTAGATGCTGCCACCCAGCAGCTTCAGGCCGTGCGGGTTGACGAACTGCTGGAGTTGGAGCTGGCCGATCGTGGTAGGCACGTTCTGGCCGGCCTGCAGCACGGTGACGGTGCCGTCCTCGGCGATCGTGAGGTCGGTGGCGTTGGCGGGGATGTTGATGGGCGGGATGACGCGGTAGCCGTCGCCCATGCCCAGCACGAGGTCGCCGTCCTTGTTCTGGAAGAAGTTCCCGTTGCGGGTATAGCCGGTGCCGTCACCCACGGAATCCATGATCTTCACTTTGAAGAACCCGTCGCCCTGGATGCCGACGTCGAGGGCGCGGTCGGTGCGTTCCATCGAGCCCTGGTTCATGTCCAGCTGCGTGTTGCTGACGCGCACGCCCAAACCCACGAACGTGCCGGCCGGCGAGACCTCACCCGCGGCGTTGGTGGTGCCGGGCTGCCGCAGGGTGAGGTACATCAGGTCTTCGAAGTTCGTCCGGCTGCGCTTAAACGCGGTCGTTTCGGCGTTGGCGAGGTTGTTGGCGGTGACGTCGATGCTGGTCGACAGCGCCTTCAACCCGGTCGCAGCGGCATTCAGGGCGGTTATAGCCATGGAATTGTTATCGGACGGTGGATGGGAGGAGGATTATTGAAATTTCTGGGGAGGGGAAGGAGGAGGGAATGAAATTGCAAGCCCCAATGCCCAACAGATGATCAAGTACCAAGTCCCAATGGCGAAAGGACGATCCGCGTGACCCACAAGTCGCCAGTGGCACCATTTGCCATCGCGATGGGAGCCTTGGCGACCTGAGGGATCTCGAACGGCCAGCGATTTCGTGCAGTCGAGATCCCTCCCGTCGCCTTAGGCTCCGCTCGGGATGACAGACCGCGCTATGGAACGAAACAAGCCACCGCCCCATTGGTAATTGAGGCTTGGTCATTTGTTTGGCATTGGGACTTGGGATTTTGCTGCTTTGAACGTCACTGGGGCCAGCGATCAAACACTATCCGACCTTCCCGACCTCGTTGATCAACCGTCCGAGCGATTGATCCTGATACCGGATCAGATTCGCGTTGGCCTCAAGTTCGCGTTGGCATTCCATCAAGGCCGACAGTTCGCTGGCGGGGTCGACGTTGGCGCGTTCGAGCATGCCGATGCGCAGTTCGGGCGCAGCGGGCTTCAGGACGGCGTTGTCGGCGACACGGATCATGTTGCCGCCGGTCTTCATGATCTGGGAACGGTCGGTGATCTCGAAGATGCCGAGCCGTGCGATCGTCTCGCCGTCCTGGGTCACGGCGCCGTCGGTGGCGATGGTGGTCAGGCGGGCGGGGTCGAGGTCGATCGGCTGGCCTTCGACGTCCAGCACCTTGGCGCCACTGCCGGCCTGGATGAGGTGCCCCTCGCGGTCGACCATCAGCCGGCCGTCGCGCGTCAGGTGCTGTTTTCCACCGGTTTTCACGGAAAAGTAGCCCTCGCCCATGATGGCGACGTCCAGCGGCGCGTCTGTGGTTTCCAGTTCACCGGCCGAGGTGTCGATGCTGCTGGGCGCGATGAGCAGCCCGCCGGTGATCTTGTCGAGCATGGGGTCGGAGTAGGCGCCGGGCCGCTGGCCCGACTGCGATTCGGGCAGGCGTTCCATGAACAGCGCTAAATCGCGCTTGAAGCCGACGGTCTCACTGTTGGCCAGGTTGTTGGCGATCACGTCCTGCCGGTGCGAATTGGCCATCACGCCCGACGCCGAGAGGTACATTCCGTACAGCATAATTTTCCGTCTGAAATGCAGACCGACCCGCGAGGTGACGATCGGAAGCCCTCATCCCAAGGGCTCGCCACTTCTGTGACCAGTACCTTCAGGAGTTGGAAGCCCGACGCGACGTCGTGAGGTCCCTATTCAACCGGCTTACGTGCGGCACGGGACATGTCCCGTGCCGCACGATCCACCGGTGCGCCCGGCATGCCATCCGTGACAAAGCGTGGACCGGCTCCGCCGATCACCACCTGCCGGTGCGCGTTCTCATTCGGGGTCGATTGGCTCAGGTGCATCGCAACGGCCAAACGTGCAGCGTTCAACACGCGGGCACCCAGATCGTTCATCACCTGTTCCATTCAGTCGCTCCCAGAAAGTCTTCCCAGACCCGGAGTGACTAATACAAGCGGCGTGCCAATGTGGCGCCGGTGGTGTGCCAAAAGAGGAAATACGTGCGAAAAGCCTACGATTTCAGCGGATCTACGCTGATCCGGGAATTCTGCGGGCGATGCGGCTATGAACGAGATGGCGGGTGGAATAGCGCAGGACCTGCTTGAAGAGCGCAGTTCCTGCAGCGGGCAACACTGATCCCCACGAGTGCCATCCGGCCCCTCTCCCTGGTACGCCGGGAGAGGCTAGGTGAGGGTGATCCCGAATTGCAGACTATTCCGGAAACCAGAAATGCCCCTCACTCGAGGGAGTGCCCATGAAACCGAGCGTCCACTCAAATGACTCTGTCATCCCGAAGGGAGCGGTAGCGACTTGAGGGATCTCCCAATGGCGTGAATCGCTCGTCATTCGAGATCCCTCGGGTCGCTACCGCTCCCCTCGGGATGACAAACTTGGCTGGAACTGCCCAGGATGACGCATGGGCCATAAGCCCCTATTCATTCACCGCACTCACCGCGGCGCCGCTGGGCAAGGGTTGCTTGAGCTGCTGCATCATCGCCTGGCGCTCGGCGGTGTTCAGGGGCATGATCGTCAAGGCGGCGTTGTCGTTCAGCACGTCGAACTTCGTCACGCGCATCGGCACAGCGCCGCTGCCCCCGGGCCCGTTGGGCAGGAAGATGTAAGGGTCGGCCGGCTTCTGCGTCAGTCCCGCCAGCAGCATCTTGGCCATGCCGGCGACGACGGCCTTGTCGTTCACGGTACCGTCGGGGTTCAGCGCCGCCTCGCGCTGCCAGTTCACCAGCTTGCCGCGCAGGCCGCCCACCAGCTTCTCGCGGTAGCCGCTGTACATCGACTCGGGCATCGGCAGGTTGCCGCCCAGCACGCGCTCCAGGTCCAGGATGAGCTGCCCCTGTTCGTCGACGTGCGTCGCAAAGTGCAGGCTGACGACTGCGCCGAGGTCCTTGGCCAGCCCCGCGAGGATGATTCGGTCCTTCTGGAAGATGATCACCGGATCGCGCACGTACTTCTCGTAACCGGCCCGCCAGTCGTCCAGTTCGGCCCACTTTTCGATCAGGGAATTGATCTGGTCCTGCGAGAAGTCGACCACCATCGGTCCCGGTCGCGTGGTGGCGGGATTGGTCGCGCTGCGGACCTCGGCGACACGGGCGGACTGGGCGAACTCGCGGGCGCGAATGAGCTGGTTCTGCGCCTCCCGCGCCAGCGTCGCCCGGCGTTCGGGCGACAGGTTGGGCCGGGCGTAGAAATCGGGTGCTCGCCGAACGAGGTACATGCCGACCAACGCGACGGCGATCACGAGGATCGACAGCGTGATCAGAGTTCGCTTCAACCAGGTAATAGAGGTTCGTCGGCTCAAAGAGGTCCAATCGGCGCGGTGTGATCGCGATCCTACTCGAACGCCCGCAGTTCTCGCCACCACTAACGTGCGAACGATCGGCCCATCAACGATCGGCCCATCATTGATCGATTGCCCCGACAAGCGATACGAGACGCCTAGATTGCCGATCTTTGCCCGCGGCGCAGCCGTTTCCTGGCGCGTCAGGAGATTTCCCGTCCCGGTGGTGCGCGGGGTCGTTAAACTTGGGCTGTGCGTTCGGACGTTGCTCCCAACCTCGCCGCCGTCGAATACTGCCGTCAGGCCAGGCGGTTGCGGCACGCGTACGCCGGGCAACCCACGCGCATGCACCGCGCGCTACAGGCGTTGTCGCAACCCGCGCCAGCGCAGGTGCCCCCCACCTCCCGCCAGGCTGGCCGCTTTAGCGACCAGTTTCCCTCGTCGCGCCAGTACGCATCGCGCAACGAAACCTCAGACAGCGCCTCAACGCTTCCCACGCCCGTAACGGTCTGCCCAGCCGCGCTGCTCGGTGTTCCACCCGATCAGGAAGCCGCCGTCCGGCGATTCGTCGATCACGTGCGCGATTGCGTCGCGCGCGAGCCGCTCGTCAATCGGCACAGCCTGCTGCGGGTCGCGCAGCGGCTGCAGATCGGGCGATTCCACGCGAACCTCGTCATCGCGGCGGTCCTTCACGAACGGCCCGATCGCGTCACTGCGACACGGGTCAGCACCCCACCTTCCCACTGGTCGCTGCTTGCTGCAATCGCGGTCACGCAGGGCGCGCTGCTCAGTGTAATACTGTTTACTTATCGCTGGCTCATGACGCCCTGATCCTCGCTGGGCGCAAGACTTCCGTCGCACCACCCTCCTAAGATTGATCGCCACGACCTTCTACGGTCGCACTACGGCACGCCACGTGCATACGTAAGTGTGATGTACGAGGGAGGAATGGGACGAACCAAGGAGTTGCACCATGAAGCCACACATACCGCTCTGCTGCTCGCCAGTGGCGTTCGACCTGATGAGCCGTCAACTTGAAGATATTGAAGCGCCCGAGGCCCTACTGCAGGGTGCGATCGCGGTTGCGATGCACCAGGTGGATGAGGTCGACGGCGGCAAGATCGAGGAAATCCTGCAGGGCTATGCCGACATGATCCAGTCGCGCGTGCGCGGCCCACAGGAGCAGGCGCTGATCGCGCACATGCACGAGTTCCTCTTCGATGAGCTCGGCTTTACGGGCAATACCGAGGACTATTACAACCCGCTCAACAGCAACATCGCGGCTGTGCTGGAATCGAAGCGCGGGCTGCCGATCACGCTGGCACTGATCTACGTCGACGTCGCCCGTCGGCTTGGCCTGGATGCATGGGGCGTTGCGCTGCCGGGCCACTTCATGGCCGCCATTGCGACCAACGAAACGCTGATGCTGGTCGACCCGTTCGCCGGTGGCAAGCTGGTGACGAAGGAGGAGGCCCATGATCGCGTGAAGCTGCTGCTGGGTGACAGCGAGGAGTGGAGCGACGAGTACGTGCAGCCAGCGAGCAACCGCCACTGGCTGACGCGCATGATCCAGAACCTGCTGAACGTCTTCACGAACACGGGCCATTACGCCGACGTCGCCGCGATGTTGGAACTGGAAATCCTGCTCTGGCCGGAACAGCATCAACTTGAGCGCGATTTGGCGCTGGTGCTGGCCCGCTGCGGCCTGGCCCGGCCAGCGTCGAAGTTGCTCGACCAATACCTGCAGGCGAATCCCGATGACCCGCAGAAGAAGCAGTTGCAGCAGTTGCTGCAGGTGCTGGGGTCGTAGCGAATAGCGAAACTGCCCACGAATGGGCACGAAAGGAAGAGAAGGCCATCTGCCTCTTATCTCATTCGTGTTCCTTCGTGCCCATTCGTGGGCAATGCCTTTCGCCGCGCGTGAGGCAGATCGAAATCACCCTCACCTGGCCTCTCCCGGCGCTTGCGGGAGATGGACCGGAAGCAACTCGTACTTCCATCGTTTACACTCCTGGCGTTCTTGGTGGTTGAACGCACTTCCGTCTAGACTTGCGCCATGGAACGCCGCCCGCTGCAATTCACCACGTTGGACGATGCCGTGACCGATGCCCGCCACTTGTTCGAACGCGGCTATGACCGCGCCGGCAAGTGGAACCTGGCCCAGGTCTGCGACCACCTGACCAAGCTCATGACGATGAGCCGTGACGGGTTTGGCGAGACCGGATTTGGCTGGCCGCTGCGCCTTTTTGGCCGATTGGCGAAACCCCTGATCCTGCGGATGAAAACGATGCCAAAAGGCCTCGACGGCCCGGCGGCGTTCATGCCCGCTGCCAACCTCGCCGACGACGCCGCCGCGGCCGAAGCATTGGCCGATGCGGTGCGGCGCATCCTCGAACCGGGAGCGACGTTTCACCCGAGCCCGCTGCTTGGCAGGTTGACGCGGGACCAGTGGATCAGCATCCACAGGGTCCACGCGGCCCATCATCTGGGGTTCCTGGTCCCGCGATAATCGTTCTCGTAAGAGTGGATCGCGCGCGGACGATGGACCGTTAGCGCACAACCGTTCTAACCGCAGCAACGTTTAGCTGCGGGCTTGCCGGCGATTGACGGGGCTACATCGCGGGCAAGCCCGCGGCTAAACAGAGGAGGGTTGAGGGACGGCGCGGCCCGCGGTTACTTCGGCAGTTCGTTGGGGTCGCCGATCTTGTACTGGCCGTCGAGGATCGCGCCGGCGCCGACGGCCAGCGAGGGGGCGGTGACGTTGCCCTTCAGTTCCGAATCGGGACCGATCAACACCGGTCCAGTGCTGGTGACGTCGCCCTTCAGCTTCCCGCGGACGATCAACCCGCCGGCCAGCACGCGGTCGGTGATGACGTTGCCCTTCTTCTCGACCGTGACGATCCCCACCGTCTCCACGGCCCGGCGGGCCTCGTAGCCCTTGAACTGAAGGTCCTGCAGGTTCAGCGACTTGTAGCAGAACTTGCAGGTGACGGTCATCGCTTTGCGGCCGACCTCGTTGGTCTTGCCGCAGTGAAGGCAGACGATCGGGACGCGGTCGTCTGGCGTCGATGAGCCGTAGGAGGGAATGCGAGACATTGCGATTGCGGATTGTAGAGTGCAGAGTGCGGATTGAGAAAGCAGATTGTTGCATTCACAATCCGCACCCCGCAATCCGCACTCCGCAAAAACGTTACTTCAGCGGCTGACCCTGCAGGTTTGCCGGGGGCATGCCGGCGGCGTTACCGGCGGGCTGGCCCATCGGGGGGCGGGCCTGACCCATGTTACCGCCCTGCGGCGGGCGGTTCTTGATCGCTTCGGGGCCCACCGTCACGTGACCGGCGAACACTGCGCCTTCGTCGACCACCAGCTTGCTGGCGCGCAGATCGCCTTCATAGCGGGCGGTGGCCTTCAGCTCGATGCGGTCGGCGGCAGACAGGTTTCCCTTCACGTCGCCTTCCACGATGATCGCGCCGGCATCGACGTCGGCGCTCAGGCGCGCCTCGCGCGACACGTGCAGCCGGCCGGGCGTGTTGATCTTGCCCTCGAACTTGCCCTGCAGGCGCATGCCCTTCTCGAACGACAGCTCACCTTTGAAGTTCGCGTCGGGGCCGAGGACGGTCGGGAAATCGGTCGGGTTGGCTTCCGCCATGGGTGTGCCTCCTGCACGGGTGTGGATTCAATTCCAGGTTCTATCACTGGCTCACCTCGTCCCATCCAAAACGGAACGCGGCTCCAGTTGCGAGCGGATGATAGCCCGGCGAGCCATAAGGGGCAATTTTATCGGACGGCGAATCTCAGATGAAAATCGACCGCCTCCAGCCGAAGCGCCCGATCGTCCGATAACCGTTACATGGACACGCTGATCATCGGCGCCGGTGGGCATGGCAAGGTCGTTCTGGACATCCTGCGCGCCGCAGGGCTTCATCGGCCGGTGGGGTTTATCGATGCCGATCCGTCGCTGGCGGGAACGACCATTGGTGGGCTGCCGGTGCTGGGGGCGCCCAACCTGCTGCCAAAACTACGGCAGCAGAAGATTCGCGGCGCGATCGTGGCGATCGGGGACAACGCCGTGCGCGCATCCTACGCGGCCCGGTTGCTGGAACATGGGTTTGAGTTGATCAACGCGATCCACCCGGCCGCCGTGGTGTCGAGCAGCGCAACGGTCGGCCGGAACGTCGTGATCGCTGCGGGCGCGGTGGTATGCGCCGAGGCGACGTTGGCGGATTCGGTCATCGTCAACACGTCGGCGACCATCGACCACGAGTGCCAGGTGGCCGCCGGGTCGCACATCTGCCCGATGGCGGCGCTGGCGGGCCGGGTGCGCGTGGAGGCGGGCGCATTCGTCGGCATGGGCGCGAAGGTCATCCAGTGCCGTACGATCGGCATGCGCGCAATCGTGGGAGCCGGCGCGGTGGTCATCAGCGACGTGCCCGCGGGCGCGACCGTGGTCGGCGTGCCCGCCCGCGTGATCAAGACGATCGCTACAACCGGTTTTGCCGCGTGAACCGGCGCACATAGCCACCGGCTTGCCGGTGGTCTTCTCTGCTCTTAGGGGAACACAAAGAACACCCGCAAGCCGGTGGCTATGTGAGAATTCCCGCAAAGTCCCAGTTCTCCCGATCCGATAACGCTAATTGCCCGCGGCTAATTCGTGGCGTAAGATTGACTTAGCGGAACGACGACGGAGACGACTGTGACCTTGCTGACCTCAGAATCCGAAATCATCGCCCAGATCGAGCGCCTGGAGATGCACGCGCGCGACCTTCGGCGGCGCATCGAACACGTGCGCAACGAGGCCGACAAGCGCGTCCTGAACCGCCAACTGCAGGACATGGACGACGAGATCAAACGCCTGCGCCACCGCCTGCGGTAGCCCCTCGATTCGATACATTCTGATTCACACGTACCACGGGCGGCTCGCCCGTGTTTTTGTTTGTACCGTTCGCCGGCGGTATCACGTCCCGTATCGGTACGCGTAGATGTCCCGCAATCCCAGGTATAGCAAGTACCATCCCAGTACGAACGTGCCGATGTAGACGATGTTGGAAAACAGCCGGTCACTGATGCGCCGATTCAGCAGGTAGCCGATGGCCCCGCCCAGCAGGACCAGCGGCACGAATCTCACCGTCATCGACAGCGGCGCCGCGGTGAACTGCCCGGCCAACACGTAGGCGGATAGCTTGATCGTGTTCAACAGGAAAAAGTAGACCGCGCACGTGCCGACGAACGTCTGCCGAGGTGGCTTTTGCGGCAGCAGGTAGAGCGCGATGATCGGCCCCGCCCCGTGCGCCAGCGTGCTGCTGATGCCGGCGAACGCGCCGGTCAAATGGTTGTGCCACGGCTTGGGCACGTACACCGTCTCGCGGTCGCTCGTGAGCTGGCGGTACCAGTGCAGGCTGACGAGCAGGATCGATTCGAACCCGATATCGAGGTTGATCAGTGCCGCCGCCAGCGCCTTGTGCTGGTGGGCGAGGTAGAGGAACCATCCCCCCACCGCCACCCCGACAATGGTGGCCGGCAGCAGTTTTCGTACGAGGATCAGGCTGACGTGCTTCCGCTGTTGCGTGAGGGCGATGATGTCGCCGACGATCAGCAACGGCAGCATCAGGCCGAGCGTGGCCTCCGGGCCGAGGCCGGCCACGTCTTTGGTCGCCAGGGCCAGCGCCATGATCGGCACGACGATCAGCCCCAACCCGCTGCCGAAGCCGCTCTTGGTGATGCCGATCATCGCAGCGGCGATGCAGACGAGGAGCAGGCCGAGGGTCATGGGAGCTCAGAAATCAGAATGACCAAGTCCCAATGACCAACGAAGGACCGAGGACCAAATCCCAAGGCGGTCGCGTCGCGGCGTTGCGCTGCGCAGACTGTCATCCCGAAGGGAGCCTAAGGTGACCTGAGGGATCTCCCACGGCCGGCGGCGCTAGGCAGTTCGAGATCCCTCAGGTCGCTAAGGCTCCCATCGGGATGACAATTGACGCGAACCGGCCGTGCCGCGTGGGCAGGCGTTACCCTGTGATTACCAGTCCAACGTCCCCCGCCACGCCTTGGTCAGTTCCGCGACCGACACGTCCAGCCCATTACCCGCCTTCAACGTCGCATCGCTCGTCACCTTGCCCAGTGGCGTGATCGCCACGTCAGCGGTGGCAAAATGTTCCAGCAGCGCTGCGTTCGAGTCGGGCGACGCTTCAACCACGTACTGGCCGAGCCCCTCAGCGAATGGGTTGTTCCCCATCGCCTCAGGGCGAACGCTGGCCCCAAGGCCCGACGCAATCGCCATCTCGGCCACCGCGGTCAGCACGCCACCGTCGCTCACGTCGTGCACGGCCGCGAAGTAACCCTTGGCGTTGGCGGCCGCCACGGTGCGGTGCAGGTGGGCCAAATCGGCCAGCTGGGCGTTGGCCTTCGGGGCGATCAGCATCAGCGTCGCGTCGGCCGACTTCAGGTCCATCGTGACGGCGTTGCGCACGTCGTCGACGATGCCGATCGCGCTGATCAGCAGCGTGTTGGGGATGCGCAGCACCTCGCCGGTCTCGCTGTTGGTGAACTGGTTGTGCAAACTGTCCTTGCCGCTGATGAACGGGATGCCGTAGGCCAGTGCCGCATCGCGACACGCCTCGCAGGCGGCCACGAGCGTGCCCATGGTCTTCTCGTCGTCGACGCTGGGCCAGCAGAAGTTATCGAGGATCGCGGTGCGGTTCGGATCGGCTCCAACGCAGACGACGTTGCGCACGGCCTCGTCGATCGCAGCGATCGCCATTTGGTACGGGTCTTGAACGGCCGGCGCCATGCCGTTGCCGATCGCCACGCCCTTCATGCTCTCCAGCTTCGGCCGAACGACCGCGGCATCGCTGGGGCCGATCTGCTGCGGGCCGATGAGCGGCTTGATCGCGCTGCCGCCCTGCACTTCGTGGTCGTACTGGCGGATGACCCAGTGCTTCGACGCGACGTTGGGGTGGGCAAGCGTACCGAGGAGCTTCGCTTTAACCGTGGCATGGGCGTCTCGCCCATGCATATCAGCAGGAGAAGAAGTTTTATTTTTGGCTGCCGCTTCGGCCGAGTTGTCGCCACCAATTGTGTTGCTCGACTTCACCGCGAGCATGGGCGAGACGCCCATGCCACGGCGCAAGACCGTCGCCTTGCGCGTGGGCATGGGGATACCGTCGTGGAGGAAGGCCATGGCGATGCGGGCGACCTCGTTGCCGTTGTAGTCCAGGATCAATTGCCGGTCGTCGGTGCCGAAGGTGCCGATGACGGTCGTCTCGACGTCCTCCAGCGCGCTGATCTCCAGCAGTTCCTTCACGTGCTCCTGCGGCACACTCAGCACCATGCGCTCCTGCGCCTCGCTGATCCAGATCTCGTCGTACCGCAGACCGGCGTACTTCAACGGCACCTTGCCCAGCTCGACGAACGCGCCGGTCTTCTCGCCCATCTCGCCGATGGCGCTCGATAGCCCACCCGCGCCGCAATCGGTGATGCCGCTGAACAGCCCGCGGTCGCGGGCCTGCAAAATCACGTCGGCCATCTTCTTCTGCGTGATCGCGTTGCCGATCTGCACGGCGTGCGAGAACTCATCCGCGTGCGTGTCGGTCAGCTCGGCCGACGAGAACGTGGCGCCGTGGATGCCGTCGCGGCCCGTGCGCCCACCCATCACGACGATCGCATCGCCCGCCCGGGCGGCCTTCGTGATCTTGTCGCGGGGAATCAGCCCCACGCAGCCGCAGAAGACCAGCGGATTGCCGAGATAGCGGTCGTCGAAGTAGAGCGCGCCGTTCACGGTCGGAATGCCCATCCGGTTGCCGTAATCGCGCACGCCCGCGACGATCTGCTGCAGCACGCGCTTCGGGTGAATCACGCCCTTGGGCAGCGTTGCGATTTGCGACCGGCGATTGGCGGTTGAAGAGGCGGCGTCGGGGTAGGCCACGCAGAAAACATCGGTGTTGGCCACTGGCTTGGCGGCCAGGCCGGTGCCCATGATGTCGCGAATGCAGCCACCAATGCCGGTGGCGCTGCCGCCGTAGGGTTCAATGGCGCTGGGATGGTTGTGCGTTTCGACCTTAAAACAGACGGCGTCCTTATCGTCGAACGCGATCACGCCGGCGTTGTCTTTGAACACGCTCAGGCAGAAGGGGTTCTTTTCCTTGCCAATCAGCTCCTGCGTGCTGTTAAAGATCGTTTCCTTGATCAGGTTGCCGTACCGCCGGCTGCCGACGGGCTTGCCCGATTCGTCGACCTCGGTCACGTCGACGGCGCTCTTGAGCGTCTTGTGGACGCAGTGCTCGCTCCACGTCTGGGCGACGGTTTCCAGCTCGGCGTCGGTCGGCTCGCGGTTCTGTTTGCGGAAGTAGTCCTGAACGGCCTTCATTTCCGTCAGCGAGAGGAACAAGTGCCCCTCACGGCTGAGCTTGGTCAGACCTTCATCGGTCAGCTCGCGGATGTTCACGTGCTGCAGCTTGAACGTGTAGTCGTGGCCCTTCTCGAATCTTTCAGGAACGTAGGCGTCGAAGTGGACGCTCTCGATGACGCCGTTGGCCAGCACGCGGGAGGCAATGTGGTTCAGCTGGGCCTTGTCCACCTTACCGTCGATCACGTAGGCCCGGCCGGTGCGCACGGCCACCTGGCCCACGCCCATGTCGCGCAGCGCGCGCTCGGTGGACGAGGCGACCGGGTCCATCACGCCGGGCTTTAAGTGGATCTCGATGCGGCTCTTAGCGGCGTCGTGACCGTTGGAGGTGGTCATCACGTCCGCCGACTCCACCACCGGATCGGCCAGCAGGTTGGACGCGGCCCTGGCGACGGTGTCGCGGTCGGCGTCGGTGTCGATCAGGAAGATGCGCGAGGTGTCGATCGAGCCGACCTCGGCCCCAAACTCACGAATTTGCTGGCGGATGGACTCGCCCACAGGGTCCAACGCGGCCTGGCCCCCACGGGCCGCTGGGGTGGTGCGGACGTCGATGCGGTAGATCATGCGCCGATTGTAGCGACGTGCATGACGAAGGGTAGAGGAGCGCGGAGTGCGGAGTGCGGAGTGCGGAGTGCGGAGTGCGGAAAAATGCTATGCCGCCAACGGTGTCATCCCGATGGGAGCCTTGGCGACCTGAGGGATCTCGATCGACGGACGGTTCTCGGCCGTGGGAGATCCCTCAGGTCGGCAAGCCTCCCATCGGGATGACACGTTGCTGATTAACGCAGGAGTTTCGTCCGCCAGCCTTTCGGCTCCGCAGTGGATGCCAAATGGTGCCAGCGGGCATGCGCTGCATGTCACCCACCTTCCACCGCCCCGCCTCGCGCCCACACCCGCTTTCGTCAGAAAAACCCCTTGTTCGATCTCCCTCGTCGGGTTAGTACCCGTTCTATGTTCTCCATTCTGGCCCAAGCCGACCCGACCGCTCCCCCCGCCGCCGACCCCGTCGCCGCAACGCCGGCACAGCAGGTGACGGATTCGCCCGAGTTTGGCAAGCTGCTCGAGCGGCTCGACCTCGATACGACGATCACCGATACCCCCTGGACCGGCTGGATGATCCTGCTGATCGCGATCTTCCTCGGCCTGCTGATCGGCAAGGTGCTGCACTTGGCGGCCCGTGGGCTGGCCAAGCGAAGCGAGAACCGCGGCTGGCAGTTGTACGGCACCATCTTTGCCTCGGCGGCGGGGCCGGTTTACCTGTGGGTGCTGGCGGCGGCGCTGGCGATCGGGCTGGCGCCGGTCTCCCTGTCCGACCCCGTCCGCGACTTTGCCAAAGGGGTGCTGAAACTGCTGATCATCATCGCGATCGGCTGGTTCCTGTTCGAGGTCGTCGCCGTCGTCGACCTCGTCCTGCGCAGGTTCATCCGCCATGGGGGCTCGGCGCTGGAGACGCAGATCGTCCCGCTCGTCCGCAAGACGCTGCGGCTGTTCCTGGTCGTCATCTTCATCCTGTTCACGGCCCAAAACGTCTTCGGGGCCGACATCGGCGCCTGGCTCGCCGGCCTGGGCATCGCCGGTTTGGCGGTCTCGCTGGCTGCGCAAGATTCCATTAAGAACCTGTTCGGTTCGCTGACGATCTTCCTCGATAAGCCCTTCGCGGTCGGCGAGCGCATCGTCTTCGACGGGCACGACGGCAACGTGGAGGAGATCGGCTTCCGCAGCACGAAGGTGCGCACGCTGCAGGGGGAGTTCGTAACCATCCCCAACGCCCGCATGGTCGACGCCAGCGTGAAGAACATCGGCCGTCGGCCGTTCATCCAGCGCATCGCGATCATCAACCTGACCTACGACACCCCGCCCGAAAAGATGCAGCTGGCTTTGTCGATCGTGCGCGAGATCGTGACGCTGCCCGAGATCGCCAAGGGGTTCAACCTCGAGAAGAACCCGCCGCGCGCCTACTTCGATGAATTGGCGTCGGCGAGCCTGAACCTGAAGGTCTACCTCTGGTACTTCCCCGGCAGCGACTGGTGGGGCTACAGCGAAATGCTTCAGCAGTTCAACTTTGAGGTTTTGCGGCGGTTCAACGAAGCCGGGTTGGAATTCGCCTTCCCGACGCAAACCCTCTACCTCGCGGGTGACCCGAATCGACCGTTGAATGTGGGTGTGGAGCGATCGCAGGCGGAGCAATAAGCAGGCAAGGCGGGCGGAGTCCGGTCCCTCTCCCGGTACGCCGGGAGAGGCTAGGTGAGGGTGATTTCGACCCGTCGAGAACCGTCAGCAGCTCAAAATCACCCTCACCTAGCCTCTCCCATGAGTACATGGGAGAGGGACCGGAGCAGCCCCTTCGCGGCCGCCTTCGCGCCATCGGGCCTTCGCGTTCTCTTCCAAACCACCCTCACGCCATTTTTTCGATCCTCGTCTGGTCGTCCGGCGATATTTGCCGTATCCTTAAGAGAATCAACCACCGGCGGGTCATGCCGACCGCCAGACGCGGAATATGCTCGACAGGATGAATGAGATGAGTGCCCCGCTCGTACCGGACGACGCCCCGTTCAACGAAGCCCAGCGTGCCTGGCTCAACGGTTTCCTCACCGCGGTTTTGGCCGCGCGTGGTCCTGCTGTAGCCGCCCCCAGCGCGGTGGCGCAACCGGCCGAGTCGTCCAACGGTGCCAGATCGTCCACCCCCAGCGTTGCCGCCACCCCTGCCGCGGCGCCCGTGGTTCAGGCCCCCGCCGCCAGTGCGGAAACGCAACTCGAGTCGCAATCGGGCGCCGTCGCCGTTGCTGACGATGAAGACGAGGCCGACAGCGGCGACTTCCCGTGGCACGATCCTGCTCTGGAGATGGACGACCGCATGTCGCTGGCTGAGGGTCGCAAGCCCGAACGCCAGTTGATGGCGGCCATGGCGCAGTTGGATTGCGGCTCGTGCGGCTATCTCTGCCAGACCTACGCCGAGGCGATCGCTTCCGGTGTCGACAGCGACATCACCAAGTGCTCGCCCGGTGGCCGCGAGACGACCAAGAAGCTGAAGGAGCTCGTCACCACGTTGCGCATCGGTGAGACCACCGTCAGCGTCGCCGGTCGGTCGGCCGAGCGGTCGGACGTGGCGGTGAACACCGAGTTCAACGATGGTTCGTACAACGCCCGCCTGCTGCGCACCCTTCGCCTGAACGGCGAGGGTTCGGAAAAAGACGTACGTCACATCGAAATCGACCTCCGTAGCACGCCGCTCACCTACAAGGTGGGCGATGCGCTGGGCGTGACGCCCGAGAACTGCTCGGACGCCGTCAGCGATGTGCTGGACGTGCTGGGCGCCACCGGCGCCGAGGACGTGCCGGCCCACAACGGTGGCAGCCTGACCACCAGCCTGCGCGAGGCGCTGCTGCACCAGCGGATGATCTCGAAGATGACCCCCGACCTGATCGAGTTCCTCGCCGACGTTGCGACGAACCCACAGGACGCCGGGCGGCTGCTGAACATGCTGGTCGACGAGACCGGCGCCCCGCTGGAAGGCGTGGAGCTGATCGACATCCTGCAGCAGAACCCCTCGGCCCGGCCCAGCCCGGCCGAGCTGGTCGACAACCTGCCGTTGCTTCGCCCACGGCTGTACTCGATCTCGTCGTCGCCGTTGGCCCATCCGGGTCAGGTGCATTTGACGGTGGGCGTGGTGCGCTTCAAGAACCGCCACGAGCGGCAGTGCAAGGGCGTAGCCTCGTCGTTCCTCGCCGAGCGCGTGCGGCCGGGCCAGAAGATCCGCGTGCACGTCCACGCCAGCCTGAAGTTCGGGCTGCCGCCGGACCTGGAGCGCGACATTATCATGGTGGGCCCCGGCACGGGCATCGCGCCGTTCCGGGCGTTCCTGGAAGAGCGCAAGGTGTTGAACGCCCCTGGCCGCAACTGGCTGTTCTTCGGCGATCAGCGGGAACAGACCGACTTTCTGTACAAGGACGAGCTGCTGGCGTTCCAGAGCGACGGCGTGCTGAGCCGCCTCGACACCGCCTTCAGCCGTGACACCGCCAAGAAGGTCTACGTGCAGCACCGCATGCGCGAGAACGCCGCGGAGCTGTGGAACTGGCTGGAGAGCGGCGCCAGCTTCTACGTCTGCGGCGACGCGAAGCGGATGGCGAAGGACGTCGATTTGGCGCTAAAGCAGATCGTCGCCGAGCAAGGCAAGATGCCCAAGGCCGACGCCGAGGCGTACGTCGCCCAGATGACCAAGGACGGCCGGTACCAGCGCGACGTGTACTAGACGCGGCAACCGCTGTGTCCGCTCCGACCGTAGCATGGGCGTCTCGCCCATGCTCTCGATGGGGCCAGAAGATATTGTTTGAGTCCGGGCCGCTTGGTCGAAGCGGTCTGCCACTAATCGTGACGCTGGTTCTATCTACAGGCATGGGCGAGACGCCCATGCTACGGTGAAGGCAAACGCGTCCGTATCTTTCAGTTTCCCTCAGGATGCCCGACTCACTCCTCCAAGCCAACATCGTCGCGCTGATCGACTCGCTGCGAGCGACGAAGTCCCTCGCGCCGCAACTGGCCATCGCCGCGGAGATGATCTGCGAAGCCCTGAAGGACGGCAAAAAACTGCTGACTTGCGGCAACGGGGGCAGCGCTGCCGACGCGATGCACATGGCGACCGAGTTCGTCTGCCGGTATGTAGACGACCGCCGGGCCTATCCCGCGATCTCCCTGAACGCCAGTGGCAGCGATCTGACCGCCATTGGCAACGACTACGCGTTTGAAGAGATCTTCGCCCGCGGCGTCTCGGCGTTCGGCCTGCCGGGCGACGTGCTGGTCGTCTTCACGACCAGCGGCAAGAGCCGCAACATCGAGAAGGCCATGGCCGTCGCGAAAGAACGCGGCCTGCAAACCATCGCCTTCCTTGGCCGCGACGGTGGCACCGCCAAGGGCCAGGCCGATGTGGAACTGCTGGTCCCCGGCACCCTGTCGGCCCGCATTCAAGAGGTCCACAAGCTGTTGCTGCACACGCTGTGCGAGTTGGTAGAGCGGGAACTGCCGAAGGACTAGATAGTCAAACCCCTGCCGGCCAGCAACCGATGTCATCCCGAAGGGAGCGGTAGCGACCTGAGGGATCTCGACCGACTGACGGTGCGGCCGCGGGAGATCCCTCAGGTCGCTACCGCTCCCCTCGGGATGACAAATAAATCTGTTCACGCGGTTCCTGCTTCCATCAAATTCCGTGAAACGTTTTGCCGCGCCACGGATGAAGCGTAAGATAGGTAGAGACGCAACCCTTCCACCCATGACCTTCCCGGCCAGCAAAATCATCTCGACGCTCGTCGCCAGCTGGATGCTGGTCGGGTGCCTGTTGTGCTCGTGCGTCAACGCCGCCATCGCGGCCGCGGCGGACGTGCCGGTGGCCGTGCCTTCAGGGGTGGTGGGTGAGATGGGTGACGACCACGCCTGCTGCCCCACGCAGAAGCCGGTCGAACTGCCCTGCCATTCTTCGTCCGATCCGAACGACGCTTCCGATTGCGGAACCTGCCCCGCCATGTCGGCCAAGATCGCCCCCGCGACCGCCGACGTGAGCGCCGCGAAGGTGTTGCTATCGCCATGGCAGTTTGAAGCCGCTTTCGCGCTGCCCGAGATCATGCCGGTCGCGTCACCCGTTTCCGCGATCACCGATGATGATCGCCCCCGCTCGCTCGCCACGCCTTTGCAGATGAAGTGCGCCCTGCTGTTGTAGCCCCCCCTGCGCACGCTCGTTCGTATCCCATTGATTCTGACAATTTGAACCTAAGGGAGTCTTCGTGAACGCACGAACTCTAGTGGCCGCGATTGCCCTGCTGGGCGTCGGTGGCTGTGTGACCATTCCGCGCGAGGCGGGCTTTGGCGACGTCCAGCAACTGCTGGCCGAGCGCGGCGTTGGGCGCGTGCACTGGAACCAAGGCACGGCGGCCGACGCCGACGTCGAACGGCACGTCGCCGATTTGCTTAGTCGCCCGCTCGACGTGAACTACGCCGTGCAGGTGGCGCTGCTGAACAATCTCGCGTTGCAGGCGACGTACGAGGACCTGTCGGTCGCGCAGGCGGACCTCGTCGGCGCGGGTCTGCTGGGCAACCCGATCTTCGACGGTGAACTGAAACTGGCCGACGGTGAAGGACCAGTCATCGAGCTGGCGGTCGTCACCGACTTTCTCGACATCTTCTTCATCCCTGCCCGCAAGCGTTTGGCCGGCCAAGCCTTTGAACTGGCCAAGCTGCGCGTCGCCGGTGAGGTGATGTCGCTGGCCCACCGCACACGGCAGGCGTTCTACACCGCTCAGGCATCGGCCCAGGCGTTGGACCTGCACCGCACCGTGCTGCAGGCCGCTGAGGCCTCGCGCGACTTCGCCAAGCGGCTGCACGATGCCGGCAACATCAACGATCTTGCCTACGCCAGTGAACGCGCCACGTACGAACAGGCCAAACTGAACCTAGCCGACGCCGAGCTGCAAGCGACCGAGGACCGCGAAGCGCTGACCGCGCTGATGGGCCTGCCCGCCCCCACTGCGCAGTTGCAACCGCGTTTGCCGGAACTGCCTGCGAACGAACTGTCGCTGGATGATCTCGAGCAAAAGGCGCTCGAGCGTAACCTCACTGTTGCGCTGGCGCGGCGGCAGATCGAATCGAACGCGCGGGCACTGGGCATCACCCGATCGATGGGCCTGTTCGCCAACGCGGAGATTGAGGCCGGCGTCGCCGCCGAGCGCGAGGGGGATGGCGCCTGGGCGGTGGGACCGGCGGTGTCGCTGCCCATTCCACTGTTCAACCAGGGCCAGCCCGCGGTTGCCACCGCGGCGGCGGAGTTCCGGCGGGCGCGGCACGCGTACGGCGCGATGACGGTCGACATCCGCAGCGCCGTCCGTGCCGCAACCGCCCGCGTGCAGGCGGCGCGCGTGCGAGCTGAGCAGTACCGCAACGTGCTGTTGCCGCTGCGCTCGCAGATCACGCAACAGACGCAGCTTCACTACAACGGCATGTACGTCGGCGCGTTTGATTTGCTTCGCGCCAAGCAGGACGAGGTGACCGCCGGCGCTCAGTACGTGCAAGCGCTGCGCGACTACTGGCTGGCCCGCAGCGCGCTCGAGGCGCTGGTGGATGGCTGGTTTGAAGGCGCATCCACCTCGGCCGCCCGCTCGCTTACTGGAACATCGACGAACCCATCCTCCTCGGAGGCCACCCATGACTAACGCAATCAATCAACACATGCTTTCCCGCCGTCGCCTGATGACCGGCACCGCCGCGGCTTTAGCTACCGGCGCGGTTGTGTCGCCATCGATGTTGATGGCCCAGTCGTCATCACCGCTGCCGATCGCCACCACGGTGTCGGCTGACGAGAAATTTCCTCCGGGCGAACCGGGCAAGGACTACACGCCCGTCCACACGCCCAACGGCGTCACCGCGCCGTTCAAGGTCGTGGATGGCGTGAAGGTCTTCCACCTGATCGCCAGCGAGTTCGAGCACGAGTTTGCACCGGGATTGACCGCCATCTGCTGGGGCTACGACGGCCGCACGCCCGGGCCGACGCTGGAAGCCGTCGAAGGCGACCATCTGCGCATCTACGTCACCAACCGCCTGCCTGCCCCCACCACCGTCCACTGGCACGGCATCCTGCTGCCGGCCGGCATGGACGGTGTGACGGGCCTTAGCCAAGCCCCCATTCAGCCGGGCGAGACGTTCATGTACGAGTTCAAGCTGAACCAGTACGGCACGTACATGTACCACTCGCACTTCGACGAGATGACCCAGCAGGGCCTGGGCATGATGGGCATGTTCATCATCCACCCGCGCAAGCCCGTCGGCCCGAAGATCGACCGCGACTTCGCGATCATGCTGAGCGAATGGGCGATCGAGCCCGGCACGCGCCGCCCCAACACGCTGGAGATGACCGACTTCAACGTGCTGACGATGAACAGCCGTGCCTTTCCCGGCACCGCGCCGCTGGTCGTGCAGAAGAACCAGCGCGTGCGCATCCGCTTCGGCAACCTGGGCGCGATGCACCATCACCCGATCCACCTGCACGGGTTCACGTTCCGCATCACCGAGACCGACGGCGGCCCCGTGCCCGAATCGGCGCAATGGCCGGGCAACACGGTGCTGGTGACCGTGGGCGCCACACGGGCCGTCGAGTTCGTCGCCGACGCGCCAGGCGACTGGGCGATGCACTGCCACATGACCCACCACGCGATGAACCAGATGGGCCACGACGTGCCCAACATGATCGGCGTGGACGCTGGCGGGCTCGACTCGCAGGTGCGGTCGGTGCTGCCGGGCTACATGACGATGGGCCAGCACGGCATGGGTGGCATGGGCGACATGGGCATGGCGGTGCCGCACAACAGCCTGCCGATGGTCGGCATGGAGGGCCCGTTCGGCTACATCGACATGGGCGGCATGTTCACGATCGTGAAGGTGCGCGACGCCGAGGTCGGCTTTGACGATCCGGGCTGGTACGAGAACCCACCTGGCACCGTCGCCGTCGCCGCGACCGCCGAGGCGCTGCGGCGCGACGGGATCAACGTCGACCGCAAGATCGACGGCCCACGGCCCAGCGAGCGCGCCGGCACGCCGGACGCTTCCACTGCTGCCCCAACGCACGCGGCGTCGCACTCTGATGGCAACCCCGCGACGACCCCCGCGACCGCGCCAACCTCTGCGCCGGCGGCCGTCGCGTACGCCTGTCCGATGCACCCGGAGGTGACCGACGACGAGGCCAGCCGATGCCCGAAATGCGGGATGAAGCTGGTGCCGCAGGAATAACCGTAACCGTTAATGCCCCGGTGTGTTGCCAGGGCGCGTTTCAGTTTCTTTTCAGAAGGAGTCTTTATGAAGTACGTGACTTACCTGTTCGCTGGCCTGCTGTTGGCCGGTAGCGCCGCGTTCGCCGGTGGCAAGTCCACCCCCACCGCTGCGTCCGACTGCTGCACGACCGACGCCGCCTGCTGCGTCGTTGGCGCCAGCTGCTGCAAGTAACGCCTCGCAGCGGTCTCACTTCAGTGAGCCCGCAGCTCGGCACTCACCCTTTACCCCCGGTCGTGCGGACGAAAGTCCGCACAACCGATCCCTGCAATCATCCGAAACCGCTCCCTCTCCCGCGTACTCGCGGGGGAGGGCTGGGGAGGGGGTCTTCAATACATAACGCAAGTCGCTTCGCCCCCTCCCTAACCCTCCCCCGGCGTACCGGGAGAGGGAATGAATTATGCGGACGAAGGCGTGCGGTGCCTTAACACTCAAATTGTCATCCCGAGGGGAGCGGTAGCGACCCGAGGGATCTCCCAGAGCCCGCGTCTTCAGACAGCTGAGATCCCTCAGGTCGCCTGAGGCTCCCATCGGGATGACACTCTTCTCTGATGGACGTCTGCGATCCGTCCGCCACTGCCTAAACCGGCCCCTTTCCCGCTTCCCGCGCTGCGTGCAACCGGCTACGCTTTCACGCATGCAAGACGTCATCCGCATGGACGGCTTCACCGTCTGCACCGAAGGCAGCCAACCCGGCCCCACCGCCATCCTCTACCCCACGGTCGAGGCGGCCGAGGCCGTCGCGCGCAAGCTCGTGCTGACGACCGGCGAACGCGTCCTCGTCGTCCGCGCCACCCGCTACACCACCACGCAGATCGAGAAGAACAACCAGCTGCCCCTTCCGTCATCCAATTAGGTTCGGTGGGTATGCGCTTAGCGCAATATCGTCATCCTGAGATACTGCGAGGGTGTCAAAGAATTCAATCGCGTTTGCCTTTCACGTGGCATGGACGCCAGAGCCCATGCCTGTGGACTGGAAAGGGAAATGTCATTTGCTGGCCACTGCGCCGACCGGGCCGCGGGCTTCAATCCAGTCTTCTGGCCCTACGGCACGCATGGGCGAGACGCCCATGCCACGGTCGGAGCGGACGCGGCAATACTCTTTAACCCGCTCAGGATGACGAACTGGTAGACTGTTGCGCTCAGCGCGCATGCGCCTTAAAGTTGCCGACGCGAACCCAAACCCAACAACGCACATGAACCTCTCCGACCTCGCCCGCCAGAATCTTGACGTGCTGACGCTCTCGACCCTTTTCGAAGCCGGCCTGTTCCGCGAGCGGCTCGCGACCGACAGCGGCATCGCGGCCGCGATCGACTGGTGCCATGCGAACGGCATCACGCGCGTCTTCCTCGAATCGTTCCGCACCGCCTACGATGCGCCGCCGCAGAACGTATTGCGCGCCAAAGGGCAATTCGAGGCCGCCGGTATTCAGACCGCCGGTGGCGTGACGCCGACGCACCTTGGCAAGCGGTCGACCGGTTGGGACATCGTCGCCTGCTACACCGACGCCGGGGTGCAGGACAAGCTGCAGCAGATCTTCGAGGATGCGGCGAGGCTGTTCGACCTTGTGATGATCGACGACTTCCTCTTCACCGACTGCCAGTGCCCCGAATGCGACGCCGCGCGCGGGCAGCAATCGTGGAGCGAATACCGGCGCGATCTGCTGGTGCGCCTGTCGCGCGAGCGCATCCTGGAGCCGGCGAGACGCGTGAACCCGAACGTGAAGATCATCCTGAAGTACCCGCAGTGGTACGACAAGTACCACCTGAACGGTTACGACGTCGAACGGCAGACGGCAATGTTCGACCTGACCTGGGCCGGCACCGAACTGCGCGACCCGGACCACAACAAGGGCAGCCTGCCGCGCGTGGCGCAGTACGAGGGATTCTGGGTGATGCGGTGGCTATCGCACCTGGCCGGTGGCATCGACGGTAAGTGCGGCGGTGGCTGGTTCGACGAGTACGCCACCAGCCCCAACACCTACGTCGAGCAAGCCTGGCAGACCGTGCTCGGCGGTGGACGCGAGATGGTACTGTTCCACTACACCAGCCTTACCACTCCGCGCGGTGAATCCTGCATCGCGGCGCTGCGCCCGCAGTTGCCGGCGATGTTCGAACTGGCGCGGCTCGTCCGATCGCGACCGCTATCGCTCGGCGTGGTGTCGCCCAAGCCGCCGGGCTCCGACGCGGGTGACGGCCGGTACGTGTTCGACTACGCCGGCATGATCGGACTGCCGCTCATCCCGACGACGCAGCTCGACCCCGCGGCGCGGTCGGCGTTCGTGTCGGCCGAAAATCTGGCCGATCCCGCGATCGCCGACCGGCTGGGGCAACTGTTGGACAACGGCGGGCACGCCGTGGTGACGGACGGCCTGCTTGCGGGGCTGAAGGCCGATCATCTCGCGCGTCACCCGAACCTGCTGCGCGTCGATCTGAACGGAAAGCCGGAGTCGATGTTGACGCTGCCCGCCGAGACGCTTACGCGTATCCGCCAGCACGCGCTATCGTCGCTCGGGGTGACGTTCGATGCGCCACCCCGCGTGGCGGTCACGTTGCTGGGCGACGACCTCGCGGCCGTCAGCAACTTCGGCAATGATCCGGCGCAGGTGTCGCTACGCGTGAATGGCAAGATCGGTCAGCCGATCCTGTCGATCCCGCAAGCCGATTTCACGTCGGCCGGCGCAGGTGAAAGTGAAAGCGAAAAGGCCACCCTGCCCGGCCGCAGTCTTACGGTCTATCGTTTCGCGCCTTAATGGCCCGCCACCAGTTTTCGTTCTGGCGGTACCAGGCAACCGTGGCGCGAAGCGTCTGTTCAAACGGCCGCTGTGGCGACCAGCCGAGCTGGCGCTTGATCTTGCCCGCGTCGATCGCATATCGACGGTCGTGGCCGGGGCGGTCGTCGACGTAGCGCACGCACTCGTGCCACGGGCAGTTCATCTCGTTCAGAACGATCTCGGTGATCTGCCGGTTGGTCACCTCGTGGTCGCCGCCGACGTTGTAGACCTGGCCAAACGTGCCGCGGTTCAGCACGGCCCAAAGGGCGTCGCAGTGGTCGTCGACGTGGATCCAGTCGCGCACGTTCCGGCCGTCGCCGTAGAGCGGCACGGACTTGCGGTCGATCAGATTGGTGACGAACAGCGGGATGAGTTTTTCGGGGAACTGGTACGGCCCGTAGTTGTTGCCGCACCGCGTGGTCAGCACCGGCATGCCGAACGTGTGGAAGTAGCTGCGCACCAGGCAATCACCCCCCGCCTTACTGGCGCTGTAGGGGCTATTGGGTTGCAGCGGCGTTTCTTCGGTGAACTTCAGGTCCGGCCGATCTTCGGGAAGAGAGCCGTAGACCTCATCCGTACTGACGTATAGAAACTTTTCAACGTGCCGCGACTTGGCGGCATCCAGCAGCACCTGCGTGCCGGCGACGTTCGTCTGCACGAAGGGCGCCGAACTATGAATGCTGCGGTCCACGTGCGACTCGGCGGCGAAGTGGACGATCTCCGTCACACGGTGCGCATCGATCGCGGCCAGCACCGCGGTTGCATCGCAGACGTCGCCTTGGATGAAGACCAGTTGCTCGCCGAGCAGGTCGGCGATGTTCGCGAGGTTGCCGGCGTAGGTGAGCTTGTCGAACGCGATCAGCTTCACGGCCTCCCCACGGCCGATCAACCCGCGCACGAAGTTGCTGCCGATAAAGCCCGCGGCGCCGGTGACGAGAATGCTGCGCATCACGCCAACTCCCGGTTCGCCCCACCGGCCGCCACGGTATTGCAGGCCTTCAGGTAGTCGTCGATGCTCTCGCCGGCGTCCACCCAGTAGCCAGCAATGCGCTCGGCGGTCAGCGTGCCGCGGGCGACGTAGGCGTTGTTGACGTCGGTGATCTCCAGTTCGTTACGGCTGGATGGTTTTAGCATCCTGATGATGTCGAACACGTGCGAATCGTAAAAGTAGACGCCGATGACAGCCAGGTTGCTGCTGGCCTGCTTCGGCTTCTCGACGATGCGGGTCACGGTGCCGTCTGCGGCAAGCTCGGCCACGCCGAAAGAGGATGGATCATCCACCTCAGCCAGCAGGATTTTCGCCCCCTCGCGCTGCTGGCAAAACCGTTGGCAGGCACCGGCGATCGAGTACTGCAGGATGGTGTCGCCCAAGATCAGGCAGATCGGACCACCGGCCGCGAACGTCTCGGCCAACCCCAGCGCCTCGGCGATGCCGCCGGCGCGTTCCTGGTAGGTGTAACGGAGTTCCTTCAGGCCAAACTCGCGCCCGTCGCCCAGCAGCCGCTGAAAGTCGCCGGCGTTGTTGCCGCCAGTGACCAGCAGCACCTGATCGATGCCGGCTTTGGCCATGCATTCGATAGGGTAGTAAATCATCGGCCTGTCGTAGACCGGCAGCAAATGCTTGTTCGTGACCTTCGTCAACGGAAACAGTCGGCTGCCGGTCCCCCCTGCTAGAATGACGCCCTTCATGGGTACTAATCTAGCCCGGATGGCGTGCGCAGCCTATAGGCGGTGATCGGGATGGGGGTTAGGAAACGTTTGAACCGCCAAGATCGCCAAGTACGCCAAGAAGGGAAAAGGGATGGACTTGGTGGCCTCCATTGCGGCCGAAATCCTCCGGTCCCTCTCCCGGTACGCCGGGAGAGGTTAGGTGAGGGTGATTTCGAACGGCAGACGGCCGACGAATGGGCAACTCTTCAATCCTGACAAGTGGGACAACTCGAAATCACCCTCACCTAACCCCTCCCACCTCCACCTACCAACAAAATAAGCCCTGAACATTTCAGGGCTTACGCGATGCAATCAAATTGTCGCAAGCGAGGACGACGGGGCTCGAACCCGCAACATCCGGATCGACAGTCCGGTTAGCTTGCACGCCCGAATACTGCGTTTTTCTGTTGAAATCTGCACGTTTCTACCCGAGAATCCCTCGACCCCATGGCTGTACCCCATGGCATCGATAAGGGAGAGGTTCAAATGGCCGTCACGATCAAGCTGCCCGACTGGTTCACCGCCGCCGGCTACAAGTTGCCCGCCAAGTTCCCTATGAGCCTGCGAAAGGACGGCTACGCCAAGTCCTTCAACAACCAGATGAAGTGGGTCTGCGGCTGCATCTCGCCGCGCGAGGCGGTGGCCCGCCTGCACGCCCGCATCAAGGCCGGTGACTTCGACCGCAAGCAGCCGCTGATGTTGAAGGCGACCGAGCCCGACGGCCAGCAAGTGGTGACCGTGAAGGAGCTCAGCAACCTCTACATGGGATGGCTGCGCCAGCGGATCGAGACAAAGAAGCCGCGACCGTTCAAGGCCCGCACTTACGAGGATTACCGCCTGGCGATCCAGCTGTTCAACGATACCCGGTGGACGGACGGCGGCGGCAACAGCGATCGGCTCGCCAACCAGCCGGCCGTCAAACTCGGCCCGGCACAGTTCGCCGCCTATGCCTCGCGCATCCCGGGCCAGAGCCCGTACACCCGCGACCGCTACATCGCTCCGATTGTCGCGATGTACAAATGGGGCGTTGAGAACGACCACCTGCCCCACCCCGTGAAGATGGGGTCGGACATGAAGAAGACGAGCAAGGATGAGCGTCGCGACTCGCGTGCCAACATTCAGAAGGAGTTCTCGCGCGACGAGGTCCGCAAGCTGGTGACGGCCGCCGCGGACAAGCCGCTGTGGATCTCGATGGTGCTGCTCGGCCTCAACGCGGGCTTCCACAACGCCGACCTCGGCGCCCTGCCGCGCGAGGTGGTCGAGTTGGACCGGCGCGTGATCGAGTTCCGGCGCGGAAAGAAGGGCCGCGCGTACCGCAAGGCACCGTTGTGGCGCGAGACGATCGATGCCCTCCGCAGCTACCGCCGCCCCGAGCCCGGTGACAAGCGGTTTCTCAAGCGGCCCGACGTCTACGGCCCCTGCTTCGAGAAGCACGGCGACCTGTTCTTCCTGACGACCTTCGCGATGCCGCTGTCCCGCGCTTGCGAGGAACGATCCGAGCGAGGCACGCTGCTGTCGGCCAACCGCGTCGATGCCGCCGCTGGCGAGTTTTACAAGCTGATGAAGGCGGCTGACGTCCACTCGGTCGGGCGCGGCCTGTCGGGCCTGCGTACCACGTTCCGCACGCTCGCTGAAGGCATGCCGGTGAAGGACGACGACGCGATCAACCTCATCATGGGTCACACCGACCGGCACATCAGTGCCGAGTACGTCGAGCGGTTCCCCGAGGCGAAGTTGTACGCGGTGGTCGATCATGTCTGGCGCGAACTGTTCGAGGGGTGGACTAGCGAATTACCGACTCAAGTTCCTGCGGCTGCTGCCGACCCTGCTGCTGTTCCGTCTTAGGGTTCTTCCGGGTCCGGCGATTGTTTCGCCAGATGGCGATCTGCTCGCGGTTGATCATGTAGCGGGGCAGCGTCTTGCCGGGCGACCGGTGATCCTCGACCTCGATCTCGCCGTTGTTGATCAGCGACATCACGAAGCCAAGACCCTTGCCCATCTCGGCGGCGAATTTCTTTGGTGTGAGTAGGTCGCTCATACATCACCTAGTAACTTGAGTCCCGCTTGTGACACCGTCGCTATAAGATGCATTCACCGTGCTTAAGCAGTTGCGAGTGCCTGATTGCCGACGGTATCCGTGGACGCCGACGCAGACGCTACGACTAGCTCGAGCAGATCATCCCGCGAAATGCCGAGCAGCTTTGCCAGCTCGTCGGCAATCGCCAAGCGTGGAATCCACCGACCTGTTTCCCACCCGTTCACAGCGGCCTGGCTGACGCCCAACTTTGCGGCGAGTTCCGCTTGTGTGAATCCCTTGGCGTAACGGGCTCGGTAAAAAGGCGTGATCTTCTTTCGCATCTATCTGCTCCGATGGGTTACTTCATCAGGACGGCAGTTATATATACCCTATGTTTTCAGTGTTTCAACCTATTTTCGGTATTTTACTAAATATCATGTTGTATAACCAAATATGAGCCGATACGACTTTCCTTATGATCCACTTCGGAGACTGGCTGACGGCGCAGCGACATATGCTGGGATTCAAATCGCGTAAGGCGTTTGCAGAGCACGCAGGTCTGTCGCCTGAAGCAATACAGAGCTTGGAGACGTCGGAGAAATTGGCTGCTCGTACGTCTACCAAGAGGTTGCTGGCTCAAGCGCTTCGGATCACGCTCAAAGAACTCGAAGACGCCGGCGCCGGCCACCATTCGGTCAACGCCCGCTACGTCGCGAACACCCCCGAAGAAGCGGCGGCTACCGAGAAAGCATTTGATGAGCTGTGCGGCAAGTGGCAGATCAATCGCGAAGAGCTTACTTCGCGTATCGTTCGCTGGATGGCTCGACAACCCGAGGTCATCCAAATAGCCGCGCTCATCACGTTCGCGTCTGCCACCACGTCTGCCGCCGCCAACGTCGCGTTGGACCGTATCACCGAGGAAGGTGGCGAGCCCAGCGTAGCGATTGAAATTCTTGCCGGGCGGCGCCCAGACGCCGCTCTGTATGAGGCGGCACTAGAAGAACTCAAACAGGCACGTAGAACGGGAGTGGCATCCGTTCAGAACGCGGAAGATCCTCGTGCTACGCCGGCCGGACCCGCCAAACCCAAACGCCGAGGGCGATAGTGGGACGGACATCGTATACCCACCCCTTCAAGCTGCCTTCCGGACCGTCGGGTTCATCGACGATCGAACTGGTGCAGCACATTGCAGCGATCTAACGCGTTCCGCCCAATAGGTCAGTCGAGCAAGTGCGCGACAAAGTTCAGGCGTCATTCGTGTACTACGTTTGTTGTTGCTTCGCTTCTTTCGCATGGACCTATTAATGCCAGCGCTGGCCGCCGGAACAAAGGCCAAACTGACCTGATTCACGCCTTGTCACGGATGTCACGACCTGTCACGCCTGTCACGCCTTGGACAGTTTCGTGATTTCAACTAGCTTGGTCGTTGGTCTGAATACCGCCGCTGCTAGTATCTGCGCAATACTGCACTTACGTTCGTTGTCGATCGATGCACCGCCACAACTCGCACCCCGTTGTAATCCCGGTCATTCCAAGTAATCCCACGTAGTCCCAAGGAGTCCCAGGGGATCCGAAGGTCATAAAATGAGCGTTCACAGTAGGTTCAGCGTAGGTCGACGGTCATTACCCAGTCGTTTGACGGAGGGCCACTATCCACAAGGTAGCCTCTACTGCAGCATGGCCTGCAGGGAACAGGCCGCAAATGGCGCAAAATGCCTTGAAATGCTCAAATTCGGTCGAAACGACCAACGTATCCAACGGAGACAACGGGAAGACGGCAGAGGACCGCGGATGAGTGCCGATAGCCTGCGCAATATTCGTATTGATACGTTCGCATACCGCTGGCGGGCAGACCGGAGCGGATGAGTACAGATGTGCTAGAACTGCTCGTCGAAATCCGGAGCCCACAGTTCCCGAGCATTAGGGATGGAATAGTAGGGAAGCTTACGAATGAGTTTGAACCGTAATTGCCCCCGCTTCTTTGCTTGGCGAAGACGTGATGGCGGGATCCCAAATTTGGTCTTGAAGTCGGAGGCGGGCCAGTACGGCGCATATGGGTCGGCCGTATTATCGAGGACTGACGTGGGATCGTGGGCTCCGGAAATGACGGCAACGTCTTCCAACTGGAATTCCCGGAGCCGGGCCTCCCTGTACTGCGTAACGGTCATAAGGGCTTCGGGCAAAGCTCGTAAGTCCAATGTGGTTACGAACTCCAATAGCGGGGCGGCGTTGACGCTGAACTTCACGCTGCGATCATGTATTCCTGTAGCATCTTCAATAAACTCGCGGTAACGCGGTGCCTTTAGCTTTCCACGGTTCTGGATGTGGAGGACTACCCCGGGCCACATATCGATCCATTGCGTCAGACGAAATAGGAACAGGTCGGTGATCCCGCGACAGTCGCGCAGCCTTTGCTCCGCATCCTCCGCGTTCGTTAGGTCTGCACCCTCGCGGGCGGCGTAAAGCTTCGCGGCGCGACGTCTAATCTGTTCAGCTTCATCATCGCACCGCCGGTATCCCCGTTTGTAGTGGACGCCAACATCGGTTCCACTGACGAGGAACTCCGTCAATGCGATGGTGGACTTGTGACCTAGCGGGACTGACGCCTTAAACAGCCGACGTCCAAGTACTTTGGCGCCTGCAAGACGTCGGACAGCCTCGGCGTTTGCAAACGCGGCGTACTCCGGAATATCTGTCACCACGTCGCCCCAAATGCGCACTCCCCCCATTAGGAAGTCAAAGTTCGGAGCATCACGTAGCACACCTGCTAATTTGGCGGTCGGTAGTTCCATAAGCCCCACGGATGAGACTTATAATAACCGATAAATAGCGAGGATGGCCCACCAAAATTCGTATGCATTTCCATTGACAAATTATGTCTATAATGTAGAATATGGGCATGGCAACCGTGCTGCTGAACAACGAAGCCCGCGAGGAATTGGACGCATTGCCGATCAAGATTCACGGGCGGGTTTTGGAGGTCATCGAGCGGTTAGCGAAGTGGCCAGCCGTGAGCGGGGCAAAGCCCCTGCGTCACGGGCTGGCAGGCCAGTACCGCGTCCGCACCGGTGACTACCGGGTGCAGTTCACGGTCAAGGGCGACGTGGTGACGATCGTGAAGATTGGCAAACGAGATGGGTTTTACGAGGATTGAAGCGATGCCCCAGACACTGAACATCAAAGGCGAGACGTTCTACCTGCTGGACGCCGATGAGTACCGCAGGCTGAGTGGGGGCGAGCTGCCGGCGTTGCCCGTGGCCGACGATGCCGGGAACGTGCGGGCCTTGGAGTATGCCCGCGCATCCCTGGTGCGGAAGATCGCCGCGGGGATGGAGGCGAAGGGTTGGTCGCAAGCCGAACTCGCGCGGCAGGCGGGGTTACCGAAGGAGACGATCAACCGGCTAATGACCGGGAAGAACACGCCGAACCGCGCGACGCTGGCGAAGATCGACAAGGCGCTGGCAGCGCGTCCCCGCAGCAGGTGATATTGACGAGGCAGCACGCACCGCTAAGCTGATGGTAGAGCCTGACGACGTCTGAGTCCACGTATGTTAGACCCCGAACGCGCGGCGATAGAGTAGACGATGCTCGACGATCAGATCCGATGTCCGAAATGCGACTCCACGAACGTGAACGCGCACCGGAAAGGATACGGGTGCCTCGCTGGCCTGTTGGGCGCGTTCATTTTAGGTGCGGTGGGTTTCTGTGCGGCTGGGCCCATAGGGCTGATTGCCCTAGGCACGATCGGAGCACTGCTTGGCGCGGTGGACAGCAGGAAGGTCGATGTCACCTGCCTGCGATGTGGCCATGCGTACACACCAGACGAATACGCGCCGCCGCCCGGTGAGCGTGAAACGACAGGGCAGAACGTTGCAAGCCTAGTCGCCAAAGCAATGCTGGGCTTGGGCTTGGCCGCAGCGATCGTGTGGTGGGCGATCGCGCAGGATCGTCCAGTGGAGAACCGCCCAACTACAACGCGACCGTCACCGACGACCCAGCAGCAGGCGACAACCGATTAGAGGGTGGTGGCGTCCGAAACGTACCGCCAGTCGGTGCCGTCGCAGTAGACCAGCATGCCCTTGTCCGTTGCCGGATCAGAGACGAACGCTATGCACTGCTGCCACTCGGCCGCAGGCGGGAGCGTGGCGATCGTGTAGACCTTCACCGGCAAAGGTCCGCCGGTCAGGTGGGCGAGGAGCGCCGCGAAGTTCGAGTTGATCTCGGCCTGCCAGTTGGCACTGCCGGCGGCGACGGTCAGGATGGTGGGTGTCGTGGGTTGGGGCATGTCTAGGTCCTTTTCGTGATCGTGATCCGCCTCGCCTCGGACTGCCAGGTGCCGTCGAGGTTCACCAGCTCCGCGACGATCTCGGCCGGCTCGAAAATAAAATCGGTAATAATCTGCGCGTTCGTGTACGTGGTGGTGGCAGCGTCGTCGTCGACGTAGATCGTGCGCAGGACCGTCTCGCCGTCGGCGTCGAGGACCCGCACGCGAAACCGTCCCTGCCGGGTCGGGACGCCCTCGCCGACCGGCACGCCGGCCAGCTGCTCGCCTGCAGCCCTGCCCCGGCCGTCCTTCACCCGGTACGACCAGGCAAACACGACGTCGCCGCCGGCGACGTACGTGTCGCGGAACTGCCCGTCGTTGGCGCGGAAGTTCGCCGGTCGCAGCGGGCGGCGATCGCGGGTGTTGCCGGGAATGCTCATGGGAGGATCTCCACGCTCTCGACGTCCTGCAGGTCGACCCGCGCCGACGACGTGTACGGCTGCGTCTTTAGCCGCACCGCCTCGCTGAGCGTGATGCTCGATGACAACGCGATGTCGGTCAGCAGCTGCTGCCGGATGATGTACACAGTCGCGCCGATCGGGTGCGCGGCGACGTCGGTCCCGAGCACGCCGCGGCGGATGCCGTCGAGCCGCCAGCCGCCGCTGACGGCCGTGACCTTCCTCAAGCTCATCAGCTCGCCCTCGCAGCACAGCAGCTGGCGGTTGGCCTCCCACGCCGAGTCCTGCCCGGTCAGGTCGATCGGCACTGTCAGGATGTCTCCGTTGGGGAACGCGGTGATCGTCGGTCCTTCCTCGACGATGGCATCGGACCCGTCGAGCGGCTTGTTGAGCGTCCCGCCCGCCGCCGGCCACTGCTGGTTCTGGCTGTGGCGATCGTAGCTCTGCAGCTCGCCGGGTCGGATCCAGATGTAGGCGCCGCTCACCGACTGGTTGGCCCGCACGCGGAAGACCCACACGCGGCCGATCTGGTTGATCATCGCCAGCACGGCCAGGTCCGGCGCGGCCTCGTTGTCCGGCAACGCGGCGTCATCGTCGTACGTCGGCGCGTAGTTCGGCGGTCCGTACGTGTACTGGTCCAGCACCGCGGTCACCTTCGCGCCGGACGACGCCAGCGGCATCAACTCGACCTTGCTGGCCCGCTGCTGCCGGCCCTCGGCGTCGAGGTACGCCTGGCCCGGCAACAGGTTGCGGGCCCCGCGCAGGAAGATCCCGCCGTCGTACTCGGTCGACGCGATCCGTTCCAGCGAACGACGGGCCGCGATCTTGAAGGCGGTCGAAGCATCGGTCACCGTCTCGATGCCCACCTTCGTCACGCTCTGCCGCCGGCGGTTGCGCGCGCGGGGGTCGTTCCGCAGCGAGATCGAGTTCTCACCGTAGTTGCGCTTGCGGTCCCGGAACGTGTAGGCGACTTGGTCGACGCCGCTGACGCCGTGCACGCGGGTGCGCTCGGCCTTGCTGGCGACGATCATGTCGGCCGTCAGCGCCGGTAGATCGCCGACGGCCTGGCGGATCATGTAGGGCGTCAGCAGGTCCCGGTTCTGCACCAGCATGAAGCCGTAGTCGAGCATCATCGAGTTGATCAGCTCGTCGGCGCCGATGCCGTCGGCCGCGACGATGTTGCTGGGCAGGTGTTCGTTCTGCGTCTGCAGGCCCACCGCGATCACCGCGCCGCCGTCGATCAGGGCGGGCTCCATGTGGATCCCGTTGGGCCACGGCGCGGTGAGGACCTGCCACATCGCGTGGCCGGGGTTGATGCCGCCGTCGGCCGTGACCTCATTCGTCTCCGCGATCACCCGTTCGACGCCGGGGATCACCGGTTCGGTCCCGTAGCACTCGATGTCGTACGTGAGGTCCGCCGGCCACGTCGCGCTCTCGTTGGTGCCGAGCGGGAAGCTGCGGTACCGGCCGTGGCAGACCCGCGGCCACTGGCTGGCGATGCCGAGGACGTCGGGCTGCGACAGGAACGCGTCGATCGGTTGATCGTCGTCGCCCCAGTAGATCGTGAAGGCGCCGCCGCCGCGCAGGCCGACCTCAGTGCCGGACGGGTGCGTCTCGCGCGACAGCGGGTCGAGCAGGATGTTCTTGGTACCGAGGTAGATCCCGTGCAGGACGTCGGCCGGGCCAACGCAGATCTGGTGCCAGCCGTGCTCCTTGTAGACGAGCGTGTCGGTGTCGCCGTCGCCGTCGGTGCTGTTGAACCGCTTGCCGGCCCACCCGAGGTTGTAGCCGAGGCGCCGGCGGCCGATCAGCAGTGGCAACCACTGCCCGGGCTCGACGCTCGTCGTCGTCGGGGCATCGCGCAGCGTGGCCTTGGCCTTGTTCTTGCGCTGGACCTGGCTGGCGGCGACCGACGCGCCGACCGCGATCGCCCCGTAGATAAGTGCGGTTACTGCCATAGGTGCTTATCCTGAAGTCGGTAGACGCGCATCACGTTCAGCGACGCCGCCAGAGCGGTGCGGGTAACGCCGGTCGCGCGGTCGGCGTGCCATAACTGTCCGCTGCCGGCGATGTAGACGTGGCCAGGCCCGGCGACGCGGCGGGCGACCAGCACGTCGCCGGGGTACAGCAGGCCATCGCGGGCGACGACGTGCGGGTAACGCCGGCAGAGCATGCCGACGACCGCCACCGCGGCCCGGCGGTCATCCAGGCCGGTGTTGAACGGCACGGCCGGCAACGGGCCCGACAACCGGTACAGGGCGTCGAGGACGCCGCCGACGAAGCCCCAGCAATGACAGGCGACGCCGCGGCGGCTCTGGCCCTGGGCGTACGGGGTGCCGAGCCACCGCTGCAGCTCGGCCGTCAGCTGATGTACCGCGTCCGGTCCACCTTCGACATGCGGATCCCGAGCCCATTGAAGCGCAGTTCGTTTTCGTAGATGCGGCATGTCGTCAACAGCCCGTCGCAGCCCGGCGTGCAGACCACTTCCTTGCTGAACCAGTTAGCTGGGGCATCGCACTCGAGCTTGAAGACGGTGTAGGACTCGTCGACGCCGCCGACGGCGTCCTCGATCTTCAGCTCCAGCCCGTCGTAACTGACGCTGCCCTCGCGCCACATGCCCTTCGCCGGCACGGCCGTTGCGCCGACGACGGTGACCTCGTTACCTTCAATGGCGGTGATCGTGCCGGTCTGCCGGACCGTCGCCAGCGGGAACTTGCACGGGCTGCCCTGCTCGTCGCCGAACGGGTTCTGGCAGTGTCGGTTAATCAGGATGCCCAGCGCGACCGGCAGCTTCGCCTTCTGGCCGTGGATCTGGAACCGGACCAGGCCGGGCTGGCCATCGGGGTTGGTCGTGACGTTCTCGACGTACCCGCTCCAGAGCAGCCGACGCGTGGTCAGGTCGAACGGGTCGACCTCCTCGACGCGGCAGGTGATCGTGGCGTGCGGCTCGCGCGCGGCCCGGTCGATCGGGTGCACCGCGGCCATCAGCACATCCCAGGGCTCGTCGCTGATGCCGCCGGTGATCGCCTTGGGCGTGATCTCCATCTTCGTGAGGCTGGCGAAGTTGCCGTAGTCGGGGATCGGTAGGTCGTCGGCCATGCCAACGTATCGCTGCTCCTGCGGTCCGGGGCCCCAGATGAACGTCAGGAGCTGGACGACGATGCTGGCGCTTCGGGTGTCGATCGGGTTCGGCATGGTCAATTCTCGGAGGAATCCTTCGGAGTACCTCAGGATGACGGATCGGGTTCGGCTTTGGCGAGGTCGTGCCAGCCCCAACGGGCAGCGGCGTCGGCGTAAGGCAGCTCAGGGCGGCCGATGCGTCGGTTGACATCGTTGTGCCGCGCGTGCGTGTAGGCGTGCCAGTGTGCCCAATCCGGCGGGTGCGCGCGGGTCAGGGCCGTCCAGTGGTCCCGGCACTCACCGCAGGCCACGCGTCCGCTGAAGCGATCGAACCACGCTTGGTCGGCCGCGACGTCGCCGATCGGCTCGTAGCCGTGAAACTCGGCCCACATGCCCTCGTACCAAGGGGCTGCCGGCTGTGCCGTCCGCGTCGCGGGAAGGCCGCCGCAATTATGCAGCGGATCCCGCTCGGCGATCCGCTGGCGTACGGTGCAGATGGTGAGGCAATGACACTGGCTCGGCTTGGCGTGGTGATGCCCGGCGCAGGCAATGCCGGTGGCGGTCACGGCGGCCAGCTTGCAGTTGACGACGTTCATCGGCTCACCACGACGTTGGTCAGGTCGACCCGTGATTCCGAAGCGGAGAACGGCGCGGCGTAGTTGCCCGGCGGCAGCGGCCCCACAGTCTTGATCGCAGTGCCGGTGCAGGACGCACAGTTATTCGGATTACAACCCATGCCCGCGCTGACCACCCATCGTCCGCACTCGTGAAACAGGCTGAGCGACAATGTTGGGGTCGGACCCGTGCAGGCCGTCGATCCGTTCACCCAGGAAGCATCACCCCCCGACCCGTTGTAGCTGCAACTGGTACCGTTCCGCGTGACGACGATACTGAAGCTGCCCAGCGGCTCGTCGCCGCTGTAGTTAATGTGATCGACGACGAAGTCGCCGCTGATGGTGTAGCTTTCGGCGAGTTCGCTGGCCGGGCAGATGCATGGGACGGGCTCCGGGGGCGGATTGCAGGCGTCGCAGTCGGCGAACGAAGTCCAGCCGCTCTCGACGATGGGTGCCGGCGGATTGACGTACTGCAGCTCCGAGACGGTATAGCAGGTGTCGGCGTACTTAATCACGCTTCCGCCTGCCACGGCACCGCTCGGCACCGAGAACGCAGCCCCGCTCTCGCCGGCACACGGCGTCGCGAGCCGGAACTTGCAACCGCAGACCTCTTGGGCGAACGGGTCGGTTGCCGACGGCAGCGGCTCCCAGCCCGCCGGCACGTCGCCGGGCGGGTTCAGCGTCGTCGGGTCGTTGGGGTCGACCGTGAAGCACCTTCCGCTCGTCGGGTCGAACCCGCCGACGTACTCCGGGGCGGCCGGTGCGGTGTCGGCCGGAATCCAGAGGTCGATCGGTACACCGGTGCAGAGGTCGCGGGCGCGCCGGTACGGGACCGGGTCGCCCGGGGGCGGCGGGTTGGCACCGGGACCGCCGGTGGGTTCTGGTGCCGGCGGCAGCGTCGTCCCCGGGCCGATGGCCGGGACCTCGATCGACACCGTCTTCTCGCCGTCGGCCTCGACGACCGCCAGCGACGACACCATGTGCTGGTCCGTCGTCCACTGCTCGGTGATCTCGTCGGACTGCGACAGCACCAGGTGCGCCAACGTGACCCGGAGTACCTGGGCGAGGGCCATCATCGGGATGACGTCCAGCAGCGTGACGACGTCGACGACACCGTCGCGGGCAACGCTGGCCACCTCGCGCACGTAGAGGTCGCCGGTGGTCGTCAGCACGGCCAGGTATCGTCGGTACGTCCAGTCGCGCGACGGGCCCGCGGCGACGACGGTCACGGTGCCGGTGCCAATCGCGGTGGCCGTGAAGATCGTGGTGGGATCGACGACGAAGAACGGGAACAGGGCGCCCGCCCTCGAGTCGAAAAGGCGCAGCAGGTCGAACGCGCGGGCGCGATCGCGCGACAGGTACGGCCGGGTGTGCGTTCGCCGCGGGACCGCGCCATAGGTGATCGTGGCTTGGTCCGGCCCAACGGGCGTCGAGACCAACTCGCGGACGACGCCCGCCGACAGCGGCTGGCTCCAGTCGACGTGGGGCTGCAGGCCGGACGCCCCGGAGTACAGGATCGGGTAGCCCTGGTAGCTCGGGAAGCCCTCGGGGACCAGCCCCGGTTGGACCAGCGACGGCAGCTGCGACTTGCCGACGCGCTCGCGGAAGGTCAGCGTAGCCTCGACGATGTTGTCGGTCCGCGGCGTCAGCTGCCCCTCGATCGTGACGTCGCACTCGATCAGCGGCATGACCCGGCTGCCGACGCCGAAGAACTGCGTCAGCGGCGTCTTCAACGCCAGGAAGCCGTCGCCGATGAAGTCGATCTGGGCGACCTCGAACCGCCGGGCCCGCATGCCGTCCATGTCCTCACTGATCACCACCAGGCCACCGTCGAAGAATCGCCGGTCGGCCGTCTCGCAGGCCAGCACGGGCAGCTCGCTGAAGTCGATCTGCGCCGAGACGCCGGAACTGCCCGACGCCAGCAGCACCAGCCGCATCCGCGCAACGCCGTCCTCACCGACCCACCCGCGCGACTGCAGGTCCGCCACCGGTACCGGCGTCGACCAGGCCCGGACGTCGAAGCCGGCCATGTCGGCGGTCGTGACGCCAACGTTGGCTTCCGTGACGCCGTCGGCCGATCGGTCGAGGTCGAAGGTATTTGTGCCGTTCGTGATCCGCTGGAAGCACCCGCTGCGCGTGCGGAGATCTCCGTTGGTCTGACCGAAGATGATGGCATCGGCCGGGATGTTCACTGTCACCCGGCCGGGCGTCACCAACACTGGCGACTCCGGGTCCGCCTCGTCGTAGACCGGCGCGACGTAGGACTCCGTGACGGCGTCGCCCTCGCCGATCAGCATGGCGATGCCGTCGCTGCTGCCGACAAAGGTGACGTCGCTCTCTCCGTTGACGTTGATCCGCACCGGCGGGCTCGTCCGCTTGCCCGACGAACCGCAGTTGGCACCGCCCGAGGAGGCCGACCATCCGAAGACGACGCGGCTGTCGAGGAAGGTGGGATCGCAGAACAGCGGGACCAGCGTTCCCGAGGTCGCGGTGCGAAGCATGGCCGACTGCAGCAGCGCGACGTCCTGCTCGGTCAGTGCGACCGCGCTGAACGTGATGCTGCGGTACGGCTTGATGACGGCACCCCGCCGTTGCGGTACCCCGGTCGGCGCCACTTGGGCATCGGTGCGCCAGGCCGACGAGACGGCGACCGGCGTCATCCAGTTGTGGTGGAAGAGCCAGCCCATCGCCCAGAGCTCGGGCGCGTTGGCGGCATCCTCGACGGCGACAAGGGAGGAGGGAACTACGGGCATCGGGTCTAAGCCTCGTCTCGGGCGATCTGGCGGATGATGTCGGAGTGCTCGACCAACATGCGCCGGCTGGCGTTGGGACCGGCACGGAGGATCGTGGCGGCGGTCTGCTCGGTGGCGACGATTGCCGGCACGATCCGGCCGGCCGGAGCATTGCCGGACGCCGCGGTGCCGACCGGCCCGCCGGCGTTGTAGCCGGCGCGGGGGATCGATAGCACGGGTCGGCGCGGGATGCCGAGGTACTCGCCGAGGTCGAACCGCTCGAACGCCCCGGCGTTGAGCGCCGCCAGGAACGGCGCGTGCTGCTGGGCGGCACGCCGCCGTACCACGAACTCGCCAGGGGTCAGCATCGCAGGAACGCTGTCGACGTCCGGCCCGCCCCCCGGGATGAATCCGCCGCTGTTACGCTGCACGAACAGCCGGCCGATGATTCCTGGGGTAAACCCTCCACTGCCCGTGGCGGCGCCGAGGAACGTGTCGAGGAACTGCGTCACGATGCGGTTCACGAGGACCCGCTGGATCGTCTTCAGGATGTCGTTGCCGAGGTCCCGGAACGCGTCGGCCGCCCGCTTGGTGCCATCGATGACGTCGTTGAAGAAGTTCTCGAACGGCGACTGCAGCTGTTGGCGGATGCTCAGCATCGCTACGGTCAGTTCTGAGACCTTCTGTTTGGCCTTGTTTGCCACGCCGTCGATGTGTTGGATGACGCGGTCATACTCGGACTGGCTGATCACCCCGTCGGCCAGCAGCCCACGCAGGCGGCCGGTGACGCCCTGCAGGTCCGCCTCCATGCGCAGCGCGGCCTCGGCGACGCGGCGTTTGGCGTCTTGGCTGCTGATGGCCCCGACCTCTTCGAGGTTCGCCGTGTTCTCCAGCGTCTGGTTATAGCGCTGCTGCGCCTCGTTCGCGGAGGCGATCGCCTCCGCCACGGCGGACTGTCCCGTGGTGCTTCGCCGGGCCGCCTGCTTCTGGTCCAGCAGGTCGATCTTCTGACGGTACTCCAGCAGGACGGCCGTCAGCTTGTTGATCTCCTCCTGCGCGTCGACGGCATCGCTGGTGATGACCTCGTTCTTGTCCGGCCGATTCGTCTCGTCAACCAGCCGCTTCTGTGCGGCGTCGAGCCGGGCCTGCGCGTCGCCGAGTTCACGGTCCAGCGCGTCGCGTTCCATCTGGTCACGCTGCCGCAGGTAGTCGCCAGTGCTGATCAGCTTCTGATCGTTGAGCAGCTCGAGCCGTTCCAGTTCGATCGCGGCACGGCGCTTGACCGACTCCTCGTCCTTCTGTTCGAGGATCGTGTTCAGCTCGTCCTGCAGGTCGCGGAGCTTCTGGCCGTTGCGCTGGAACTGCGCGGTCTGCTCGGCCACTTTCCGGTCGGTGTCGCTCTTGCCCGCGGCGTTACCCGCAGCGACCGCGTCAGCATCGTTGCTGAAATCTGCGTCGATGCCCGCACGTCCCAACAGGTCGCGTACGAAGCTATTGGCTACGTCGGCCGCCTTGACGTCCCTCTCGTAGACGAGGTTCACCACCAGGTCGACAACCACCTGCCGTCGCTTCTCCAGCGTGTCGAGCTCGCCGCTCACCCCCCGAAGGAGGTCAATCGCGAGGCTGACGCGCTCAGCCAGCACCAGCACGGCCGCCGCGCTGGCGGTGAACTTGAAGGATGTCAGGGCTGCACCCGTAACGGTACCGGAAATGCCCGCACCACGGATCGCGAGTCCGACGGCAGTCCACGCTGCGGCGAACGTCAGCACCTTCGGAGTACCAGCGACCGCCTCCCGCGTCAGGGAGGACACGCCAGCACCGAGATCCCGCACCAAGTCGCTGTCGAGTAGACCCGCGATCGCCTCGACCTGGTCTGCCAGCGCCGGCGCGACGTCGGCCTGCATCTTCAGGATGATCTCGCCGATGCCCTCGAACGAATCGCCTATGCGGTTGTTTGCCTGCTCGATCTGGCCTAGCGGCGTCTGCGACAGGTTGGTCGCGAACTGGCGGTACCGGTCTAGGAGCTTGTCGACCGCATCGCCGTTGCGCAGCTCTTCGATCGTCAGCGTCTTCAAGGCGGGAATCGCCTTTGCCAGCTCGCGGGGCAGCGTTCCGCCGTACGTCTGGGCGACCTGTTCACCGGCCTCACCCAAGCTCTTGCCGAGGGCTGCCGAAACCTCTACCGTCGCGCGGATCGCCTTCTCGATGTCCCGGACGGCAACGCCGCGGTTGAGCAGGTCGGCAGCAAGCGCGATCGTGTCGTCGTCGCCGATCGTGCTGACGGCTTGGATCTCACCGGCGAGCTGCTGGATCCGCTTGAGTTGGTCCAGGTTCCCGCCGAGCGCCACCGTCAGCCGCTGCCGGTTCTCAACTGCCGCGCGGGCCTCATCCGTGGCGCGTTTGATCACGGCACCGATGGCGACCACGCCCGCCAGCGACGAGCCCACGCCGAGTGCTGTTGCTTTCAGCCCGTCGAAGGCGATCCTCGCGCGCCGCGCGAAGTCGCCGGTGCCGCCAAGGACGCCGTTCACCTTCGTCATGCCGGCCGTCAGCTGGTCATGAAGCTTCAGGACGACGGCGACGTCTTTGCGTTGTTCGGACATGCGTTACTCCAACAGTTCGTCCAGCGCGGTCTCGTACGCCGCGAAGCCTTCCTTGCTCTTGGTCGCGCCGTACGCTGTGACATCGTCAGCCATCGCCTCGGCCCGCCTGCGCCGGTGCAACGTCACCGCACCGACCAGCGCTCGCCGGTACTCTGGCCAGGTCATCCCGGCGTAAGGGGCTCCGTCCGTCCGTTGACGGTCGTAGAGGTCGGTGAGCCGATATCCTGAGGCAAGGAGGGTCGCGACGCCCCGATCGAACGCTTCTGCGGGTCCGTCGGCGACAGTTCGGCCGCGATCGCCTCGACCGCGGCCACCAAGTTTTTTAGGCGTTGCTCCCCAACGAACGACAGTCGCGCCCACTTCAGCACCGCCTCCATCGTGACGGCAATGTCGGCGCCGGCCTCCTGCAGGCTGGGCACGCAGCAGGCGTCGACCACGCGCAGCACCGACGGGCCGACCAACGGGTACAGCGTGCGCAGCGCGGTGCCGGCGGGGTCGGCCGTGGCGATGACCGCGCGCCAGTCCATGGACAGCAGCGCCCCCATGACCTTGGTGATGTCGGCAGTGATCTGCTCGTCGACCATGTGGACGATGCCCAGCGTGTAGACGCGGACCTCGGCACCGTTGACCTTGACGGTATCGAACGTGCCTTTTGGTGTTGGTGGCTGCACTCGTTTAGCTCCTGGTAGGGACAAGGCCGCTGCCCCCGATTAGAGGGGCAGCGGCTGTTCGGCTTGACGGTCGGTCTAGGGGAGCGCGATCGTCGGCACGGCGCCGAGCGGGTAAAGGACGCGGCCGGCGGGCTGGACCGAGTCGTTGAGCTTCTGCACCACCGTGACGTCGAAGTTGATGCGGCTGTAGTCGGTCTCGCTGAACGCCGGCGACTGCCCGTCGATCGTCGCGCGGAACGAATCGCGGGCGACGATCTCCGGGTTGACGGTGTCGGCCCCGTCCGTCCATAGCACCTGGCCGAGCACGCTGATCTTCGAGGCCGTGTGCGGGTTGAATTGCCGCTTGCTGCTGGCGATGACGTTGGGCGTGAAGCTGACCTTGATCGTGGCGCCGGCGGTGATCGTGCTGCCCGGTGGGATGTAGATGTAGCCCCGCTTCAGCATGTAGGGGTCGGCGATCCAGTCGGTGCCCTGCGCCTTGCTGGTGGCGCCGACCAACACGGACTGCACGCTGGCGATGTCGTACATGTTCAGCCCGCCGGCGTCGAGCAGCGGCACGATCGAGTCCGGCCACGCCAGGTGCTCGCGGTCGGTGACCGGCGACGCCGACTGCGAGTACAGTGCGACGGCCGATGCGCCCCAGATGAAGATCTTGTTCTCGAGCGAGCAGTTCAGCGTCGAGATCGTGAACTTCTCGGTCGTCTCGATCGTGCGCGACTCGACCTCGATCAGGTTGCCGTTGCGGGCATCCTTTGCGGTGATCTTCGTCCGCTGCATGTCGGGCACGACGACGTTGATGCTGCCGACGTCGCGCCAGCCGCCGATCTGCGCCCAGTCGTTGACGGGGTCGGCGAGGGCGCAGCGAAACATGCTGCCGCCCTGAAACATGCGTTGGTTGTTAATGACACTCATGGGGAATTCTCCGTTCGTGGGGGTTTCAGAACGATCGGCGGGGATCGGTCTTCTTGACGAGGTACGGGACGATGAACCAGACGTAGAGGCAGATGATTCCGTCGCCGGCCTGGTCGCCGTCGGTCAACGGGGGCTGCGGGACGACGTCCTTCGATAGCAAGCCGCCCAGCCGGGGGTTGGACATAACGGCTCGCTCGACGTCGCTGCGCATCATGTTCAGCTTCGACTCGATCGGCGTTGGATCCTGCTGGCTCATCCGCGCGTAGCACGCGAAGACGAAAGGCTGGCGCCAGCCGATGTGAGTCGCCCTGGGAATGGCTGGGTCGTCGTCGATCTGGCTGTCCAGCTGAAACAACTGGATGCTGCCGTCGGCTGGCGACGATGGGACTGACACGACGCGCGACGCCACGGCGTCGAAGCTGTAGCCGTCGGCCTTCTTGATCGATTGTGCGGCATCCAGCAGGCGGATCGCGATGCGCTCGACGACGGGCAGTTCTTCCTCGGCCATTAGGCGTTCTCCGGTAAGTTGAGGGCGAGCAGGTCGTCGAACTTGTCCGTACCCTTGCGCTGCACGAATCGGCTGATCTGGCTGAGGACGTTCTTCGTCAGGTCACCCTGTAGTGCCGCGACCTCGCGGTCGAGGACGTCGGGCGCGTTGGCCAAGTAGCCCGCCAGCGTCTTGCCGAACCGCTCCTGGATCGGTAGCCGCGGCACCCGCTTCCGTTCGTCCACGGTGCCGTCCGGCCGCACCAGATTGGACTTCGTGTAGTGCAGGGCACCAGCGCGGTAGTGGATCTGCTCCTGCAGCGACAGTTCGCTCAACGCGATCAGCCGCTTGCGTTCGAAGACGCCGCGGTGACCGCTCTTCATAATCGCGATGAAGGCGTCCTTCAGCAGTTCTCGGCCCTTCGTCCGACTCACCAGAACGGAGACGCCGTCTTTCGTCTCGCGCGTGCCGCGGAACTTCATCACCGGGATTGGCCGATGCTTGACGTCGATCCGAGCCTCGACCGTCGAGCCCACCGTTCGGGCATCGGAGAGGCTGATGCGCTTTAGGCGGATCTCGGCGCGAACATCGCGTGACGGAAGGTTGATCTCCTTGACCAGCACCCGCGTGATCCGCGTGCGCGCGGTGGCCATGGTCCGGTTGCCAGCACTCATGGCCACGCGGAACGCCGTACGGGGGTCGCGTGGGAAGACCTTGCTCGGGTCCGGGTCGAACTGAAGGGTTAATTCCATCATCGCACCAACACGACGACCTCGCCGCCGTCGACGGAGATCAGCCTGTGAAACGGTCGCGTCCGCGCCGGCTCGCCCTTGCGGATCGGGACGTCGACCTTCCACGTCCCCAGGTCCAGCTCGGCCGGGTCGATGCCCTTGAACGGGTGATTCAGGAAGCTGATGGCGATCTGCGGGAACGACCCGGGCTGCCCACCGGTCATCTCCTCCGAGGGCTTCCAGTCGATGATCACCTTCACCGAACGCGGACGACCCTCGCCCGGACGTAGGATGACCGGGGTCTTTTCAGCGAACGCATCCATGAACGCGTCGCCCGCCTCGGCAAGAATGTCGTCCCAAGCCATCGCTGTGCCCTCTTCACGAAAACGCCCGCAACGAAGTGACTCGCCGCGGGCGTGGTTCCTTGTCACAGGCGACTTACTTCGCGGCCTGTTCACGCGCCTTGCGGGCGGCGTGGATCTGCTTCAGCCGCTCGGGCCCGACCTCGACCGTCTTGTCGGCTCGGATCTGGTCGTCGCTCTTCCCGTCGTAGTAGGACAGGGGCTTGCCCCCGATGACCGGGTCGAACGGCGCCTTCGGCGGATCCGCGGGCGGGTTCGTCGAGCCCGTGTTGCCGGTGCCGGTGGTGGTGGTAGCGGTGGAAACGGTTTCCACCTTCGGCGGGTCACCGGCCGGGAGCTTCTGAGCCTGCTCGCGGGCGGCTTCCTCTTCCAGCCGGAAGAGATCGGCCCGGGCCGCCTGCAGACGTTCCGCAGCGGTTGGCGCGGGATTGGTCACCGCCGGCTGAGTCGCCTGCACGCCGGACGTCGCCACTTCGGCCGGGTCACGGGATGCGAGCGGGGTTCCGGTGGACAACGCGACCTGCGTCGCCAGGCTCTGCGCCGGCTGCGCGCCGTTGGCTTCGTGCGTCAGCGGCGTCGAGGCATCGACCTCCTTGACCGCGCCGAGACGCAGCCAACGCTCGACGGTCGTGCCGTTGGCAACGATCTGCTCTTCGCTGATGACGTTGCCCTGCACGTACTGGCCCGCGCCCTGATGGACTACTTCGTATTTCTTCACGGCGTTCTCCTTGCAAAAGGGTTTCACTCAAACGAACCAGCGCCGACCGGTTTCCCGACCGGCGCTGGGGCTGGGCTGTCGGGACGCGGTTAGGCACCGATCGCGACCTTGACGATCGCCTTGGGACGGGTCAGCACCGGCCCACCGTTGTGGCCGCGGTGCACCTCGATCTTCGGGGGCGTCTCCTTCGGGGCGTTGATCCCGCGCACGTAGTCCTTCACGTACTCGTAGCTGCCGGGCGTGCCGGCCGGGTTGTTGAGGTTGCGCGTCATCCGGTAGGCGCCGACGCGGTCGCCCTCCTGACGCCGGCCGACGAGCGTGCCGTTACCGTTCGTGATGAACTTCGTGTACGTGTTGGCGTCGTTCTTGTAGCCGCGGTCGTAGACGACGATCTCGGGCAGGTCCTCACCCATGATGATCCGGTTGGCCTCGGCGATGCTGTTGACCGTGCCACCGCCAAGCGTGCGGCGCCCGCCCAGGTCGGCGGCGTTCGAGTTCTTCAGCATGTTGTTGGCATCCACGCGGTTGATGAAGAACATGCTGGACGCGTTGAAGTCCACGCCGAACTGGCTGCCCATCTGCTGCATCGCGCGCAGGTCGGCCAGCGGCGTCGCCGTCGCCGGCACGCCCCAGTTCGACCCGGTGTAGCTCTGGATCGCGAACGTGTCGGTGTACACGAGCGTGCCACCCTTGCCCGAGACGCTGAACGTGCCGGTCGTCAGCAGCAGCCAGCAGATCTGCCGGATCCGGTTGACCTCGCGGGCGACGAGTTGGCGCTGGCGCGTCAGCACCGAGTCCTCAATGGACACGACGGCCTCGCCGATCACGCTGCCGCCGCGCTCGGTCAGTTCCTTCTCGGTGACCGTCTCGAACTCGCCGTAATAACCGGGCTCGGCAACGTAGCTCTTGTTGCCGACCGGCTTCACGTGCTGCGGCGCGCCGTCGAGGCCGCGCAGCTGCTGGAGGCCGAGGTCGTCGTCCTCAACGGACCACTGCAGCAATGCAGCGTTGACCGTCTCGATCGGGAAGATGCTGAAGAGCGGGTCGTTGGCGATCTCCTGCGCCATCAACTCGGGGCCGAGTTCCTGCAGCTCGCGGGCTTCGGGATATAGGTACGTGGGCATGACTGGTTACTCCGGTTCAAGGCAAGACGTCGCCGTGCCCACGTCGAGCCGGATGGCTCGCTGAGGGTCGGACCGCGTCGGATTGGTAATGGTGACACGGGTGGCCGCGCGGCCACGCCATTACGGGATGCGGATGTCGCCGCTCGGCAGCACGCGGGCGTGCATGACGGTCGCCGCGTTGGCGTCCCAGCCGATCAGGTCGGCCGCGTGGAACGTGCCGGCGACGTAGACCTGGCCGTCGCCGTGCGGCAGGTTCATGCTGCTGGCGACGCCGCTGGTGCCGAGATAATGCTTGCCGTTGGCGTCGGTGACGGTGTCGTGCGTCAGGATCGCGACCGGGACCTGCGTCCCGTCGGCGTTACCCGACGCGTAGGGGTAAAGCTTGCTGTCGGCGATCTTCTTGCCGAGCACGCGACCCTTCAACAGGGTCTGGCTCGGCCCGAGGCTGGCGGCTTCGAGGCGGGCATCGTGGGGGAAGACGGCCGGCTCGAGCTTGTTCATCGCGAACGATTCAAGTTCCGTGGGCATGACTGTTCTCCGATCTCAAAAGTTAGTGGACGCTGGAAGACTGACGGGAATGCGTGAGGCGAGGAGCCTCACTTTACGCTACGCGTTAGGGTCAAGTGCACGATGCACAAGGCCCTTGCCACAGATCAGGCCGTCTTTGCAGGGAGGCCCTGCTGCTTGCGCAGTTCGTTCATACGTGCGAGCGACGAAACCGCGGGCTGATCGCCTGTGGGCGTGTTGATGGCCGAGCCGTGTCCCGCGTGGCTGGGGTCGATCTCGCCGATCTTCTTCTGCAGCTCGTCGTTCTTCTGACCGGCCGCGGTCAGCTTCGCCTTCACGTGGTCGGCGTAGGCGACCTTGTGCTCGGCAATGGGCGCTTCGATGTCGAGGCGGTCCATCACGAAATCCTTGTCTTCCGGGAACGCCGCCTTCAGCTCGCTGGCGGTGGCGTTGTTGGGCTTCGTCGCGGCAATGGCCTTGTCGACGAGCGGCTGCGCGACCTCCTGCAGGTGGTCGGGGTGAGCGGCGACGTACGCGATGAATTGTTCGCGGTCCATATTGGCGATCCTTTCTTTCTCCGCGGACATCGCCGCGTCTAGTGGTTGAACTCGGTCGATTAAACGTTTGGTGACGGCCTCGGCCGCGATCCACACGCGGCCGTCGGCCAGCGCCCGGGCCTCGGCGTCGCTCATCTGGCGACGCGTGGCCACCCAGGCGACGAACTGCTCATAGAGGGCGTCGACGCCCCGCTGCGACTCGGCGACCAGCTCGGGCGGCACGGAGCCATCGGCGCCGGCACCCTTCACCCCGCCGGAACTGACGACGGTGAACGTGATGCCCAGGTCCGCCCAGAACTTGGTGTCGTCGGTCCACAGCTCGAACGCCCCGATGCTGCCGACCTCGGCGATCGAGTTGGCGACGATCGTGTCGCAGGCAGCGGCGAGCCAGTAGCCGCCAGAGGCAGCCTGGTCAGACACGACGGCCATCGTCGCCTTTCCGGTGGCGTCGGCGCGGCGGCGGATGAAGTCGCCCAGCTGCACGGTGCCGGCGGCCATGCCCCCGGGGCTGTCGATCACGAATGCGACGGTGCGCACGGCCGGATCGTTGAACGCGGCGTCGACCAGGCCCTGAATGCGGTCGGCGGCGCAGAGGCCGTAATAGTCGTCCCACCAGGTCTCATACTTCGTCAGGACGCCGATCACGTCGATGCGGGCCACGCCGTCGGCGACCGTGTACCCGGCCGGACCGGGCGCGGGCGTCTGCATGCCATCGCCGGCGACGTCCTTGGCGATGCGCCGTGCCAGCTCACGAACGCGCGGCTCGCTCATGACCCACTGGCCCGAGATCGACTGAATCAGCGCAGCCTTGGCCGCGGGCGTGTTGGCGATGTTCCTGCTCATCGGTTGGTTTCCTCGTCGTCAGCGTCGGCGTCGTCCTCTTCGTCTTCTTCATCCTCGTCGTCGTCAGGCTCAGGCAGCTGCAGCGGCGTGGTGCCAGCCGCACCAGCGACGCCGATCGGGGGCAGACCGTTCTCGGCCCGCAGCTTGTTCCAGATCGCGAAGTTCTGGCAGACCACGGCGGGATCCATGCCTCGCTCGGTCAGGTAGGAGATCGGATCCTCGATCCCCATCGCGATCAGCTTCTCGATGCCCGGCGCATCCTTCGACGGCTCGGTCAGCGGTCGCCCCGTCGGCGTCCACTCGTAGGCCCACGCGTCGTTGGGAACCGGCCCGACCCAATCGCTCGCCTTGACCCACTTGCTCACCAGCCAGGGCCAGAGCCTCGCGAAGACGCTGGCGTTGTAGTGCCACTGCTCGATGTCGCTGGTGCGCTGCTCCTGCAGGGCCGTCGACCGGCTCACCGAGTAGTTCGCCTTCGTGAAGTCCAGCAGCACGCGTTCGAGCGTCAGGCCGAACCGCAGGCCGACGAACCGGCAGAACGTGCGGATTGCATCGGTGAAGTTCGTCCCGGGGTGCTGGGGGTTGAACGACGTGACGCTCTCGCCCTCATAGACGATGTTGATCATTCCCGGCTCGATCACCCGGCCGCGGACCGGGTTGCCCGCGGCGTCGAGGACGATCGAATCCCGGGCGTTCGTGGGCCGCTTTCCCTTCACGGTGACGATCAGGGCCTGCGACGCGCCAACCCGCATGGCCACCACGGCCGCGTCCAGCACACCGATGATCTGTTCGAAGAGCGAGTAGAGGCCGTAGAACGACGGGATGCCGCGGGTGACGTTGTACCGGCCACCCGTACGGGGCATGAAGATCACGTCGCGTGCCAGCAGACGCTTCGGACGACGCATGCGGCCGGGCCCGAGCTCGCTCACCCAATAGGCGACCGGCGCGCCGGACGGACCGAACTCGACGCCGTCGACGATGTTGCGGTCGTAGTAGCCGGGCGGCGTCTCGAAGGCGTCGCCCTCCAGCAACTGCGTTTCAGGACCGTAGCCGCGATCGATCAACAGCCAGGCGGAATCGCCGTCGCGATGGCTGCCCGTGTAATTCATGTCCTGCATATGGTCGAAGCTGAACGTGCGGCGCACGTCGAACAGCTTCCCGTCGACCAGCCGCTTCCACCGATCGTTGATCTTGTCCTTGAAGATGCCCTCGGCCGTCGACCGCAGGCGGATGCCGGTGCCGATCACGTTCTCGCTCGACCGCTGCAGCACGCTGGACGCCAGCGCGTTGTTGCGCGTGAGGTGTCGGGAACGATTGCGCATGTGGCGCTGATCTTCCGCGACCGACTGCGCTGGCAGCCCATCGGGACCGAGGATCGTGCCCGTGCCCCACGCGTCGTCGAGCCGCGTTCGAATGCTGTCGTTGTATGACATGGTGGTGGTTACCGCGGGCGACCGAACATGGCGAGCTCGATGCTGGGGTCGATGTACGCCTCCTCTGCCGGCGGATTGGCGGCGACCTTCTCTTCCAGGTCTTTGATGATCGCGTCGAGCGCCTTCAGGTCGACCTGCTGCCATTGCTTGCCGGTATGGCCGATCGCCTGACCGCCCTCGGCGATGCGCCGGCGGATGTGCCGGTACAGCTTCAGTTCCTGCGCGGGCGTGTAGTCCGGCAGCGCGTCGATCTCTTCGGGGGTGAGCATCAGTACATCCCTTTATAGGAATTGACGAACGAACGCTGCGGGGCCGCGCCGGCCTGGACGGCCGGGGGCTGCTCGCCCGGCATCGATTCGAGCAGCCGCACGCCTGCCTTGTGAGCGGCGACGCAGGCCAACTCGAAGGCGTCGCCCCAGTGGTTGTTCTCGCGGACCTGGTGCCACTGCAACACGTTGCCCAAACGCGGGTCGAACTTGTACCGCTGGCGTTCGGCCGTCAGGTGCTTGGCGTACGTGCGAAGCCGGAGCAATTCGCGCTGTACGGCGGCGCGATCGACGAGGCCGACGGTCGGGTCGAATACCGTCATGGCCCCGTGTCGGTCGAGGGGCGTGACCATCCGGGCCGCCATGAACGACTTCCAGTGGTCCGAGTTCACGTCGATGAACTGGTCACCGGTCGCGAGCGATTCAACGAGGTCGTAATGGTCGCCGGCCTCGATCAGCTTCGTCTTCTGTCGACGCACGCGGCGCTGGGTCGCCCCGTAACCCTGCGTCGGGTAGTACCACTCGCCGCTCTCGCGGCAGAACTGGAAGATCGCGTTGGTGCTGCCGGGCCAACGGGCGTCAATGCACACGACGCTTGCCGCGATCGTGCCGTTGCGAACGGTCCATTGACGGGTGGCCACGGCGTCCCGCCAGTCGCGGAAGGCCAGGAGGATCGCCTCCTCGATGGCCATGATGTCGCTTGGGACCTCGATCACGTCGAACGCGATGACGTGCGGCCCGCCACCCGTCCGCCATGCGACCGCGTTCCAGTACGACAGCCGCTGGCCGACGTCGGCGGCGATCGTCACACACTCAGTGTCGTCGGGACAGATGCCCTGCGCCAGTCCCTTGATCGTCCGACGGACGATCGAGTCCTCGTCAAACCCGTGCACGTCCTGTTGTACCGGCTTGATCGGCCGCACCCATTGCGACTGCAGCAGGTCCAGTTCGGCCTTTCCCTCGTCGGTCGCTCGCAGGGCCTTCCACTCCTCGCCGCCGACGTTCGGGAGGCGGCTGGGGCTCAGGATGCTGTTGACGGCCGTCCAGCGGAAGCCGAACGACTTCGTGGGCGGCAGGTCGCCGTAGACGTTGCCGTCCGGACCCACCACCTGTCCCCTGTGCACCAGAACGGCACGATGGTTCGCCGCGACCCGCTGCTCGTTGGTCCAGAGCACGCCGCACGCCGGGCAGGCGATCTGCGCGCTGGCGATCGCCGCCGTCTCGCTGTCGGCCTCGCGCCACCCGACGAGGTGCTCGCGTTCCGGCGTCACCCACCCCGCGCAGTGCGGACAGGGCAGGGCGATGCGAGACGCGGTGCCGTTGATGAACTCCTGCCAGATCAGGCCGTCCTCGGTCGTGACCGTGCACTCGCTGAAGATCCGGGCTGTCTCGGGAAAGGCGAGCGTCCGCTTGACCAGCTGTTTGAATTTCGTGCCCTCCCGACTGGCGCTGCCCACCTCATCGAAGCTGTCGGCCTCGGTCACGGCCAAGTTGTTGCTGGTGAAACCCGCTCGCGACGCGTCGTCACCACCGCTGGTCATGAACCGCAGGATTGCGCCGTTGCGGAACTCGACGGTGACCGACTTGCCGCCGCGGCTGCCGCCACCCGTCGTCGGCAGCAGCTCCTTGTACCGCGACGCGTTGATCACCGGCAGGAGGTTGACCGTCCATTTATCCTCGGCCATGTCCAGCGACGGGACGCCGAACACGACCGTCTCGCCCCGCTCGAACAGCAGGTAGCAGATGATGATCGACAGAAGCAGCGACTTGCCGTCCTGGTTGGGGCCGGTGAAGAACACGCGGGACCAGATGCCCTTGTCGATCTCGGCCAAGAACAGCTTGGCGGCCGGATGCCATCGCCCCTGAAAGCGGCGTCCCTTCCGCGGTCCGTCGGGCAGGACGATCTCCTGCTCTGCGAACTCGAGGATCGTCCGCAACACGGGCGTCCGCATGCCGAGCGCCAGTTGCACGGCGAACGTCAGCTCACCCTTCAGGATCGATTGCGTCTGCAGCATCGAATCGTTTCAGGCCGTCGATCAGGACGGACTCGAACTCCCCGACCGCCTCGTTATAGGTCTCGCCCGCCTCCTTCCCATAGTCCAGCGCGAGCTTGCGGCCGGCGTCGCGCATGGCCGCGATCGCCGGCGAGATCGCGTCGAGCAGGGCCGACCGCCGCACCACGTCTTTTCGCCGCTGCTGAACGTCCATTTCAACAAGCTCGGCCCGAGCCTTTCGATAACGTTCGAGGGCCGGCGAGTCGACGCCGGCCATGAATGGGTCGCCGTCGATCGACTTCGGTTGCGCCTTCTCCAGTCGGTACGCAATGATCGCGGTCACGACCATCGCCGCGTTGAACCGCAAGGCCGCGCCCTTGCCCTTGGTGGCGTCGGCGGGCAGCTTCGGACGGATCACCTCGTCGAACTGCCGGCTGCTCAGGCTGACGAGGGCCGCCGCGTCGGTGCGCGTCACCCACATCACGGAATCTGCGGCCATCGGTTTGCCTAGACCGCGATTCGGCGCTTCACCGTCATCGGGCCAATGTAAGGCGAATAGTTATCTTCGGTGCCGACAACGGTGCCGAGCACGTGGTAGACGAGGTTGTAACGGGACTGCAGCGGCGACGACGGCAGCGCTGCTGTCTGTGCGGCCGTCAATGGCACGGTCACCGTCAGTGTGGTGGTACCGTCCGTCTCCGTCGTCGCCAGGGCCGTCGCCTCGACCTGCAGCAGCGCCGTGGCACTGGCGCCCGCCTTGTCGTAATCGCTGGCGGTCATCACCGCGAACTGCACCACCGTATCGAGTTGCGGTCCGATGTAGTTTCGGATCGACGGCAGGGTCAGGGGGTTCGCTGCCAGGTAATCATCGCCCTGCACGATCTCGATCTCGCCCGTCGCCTTCACCGGTGAGGTGACGTGGGTCAGCGTGCTGCTACCGAACTGGTTGACCTTACCCAAGATCGCGGCCAGCGAGGTGTGGATGTACGCGAGGTCGGGCTGCGTCGGCTGGCCCTCGGACCTCACTTCGCCACCGGTGCTCGTGAACAGCTTCTGGGCGGGATCGAGCAGGATCGCCGCGGCCGTGGCTACGGCGGATGCTGTGGCGACCTCGTCGAGCTTCGGTCGCCGGAGATCCTGCTCCTTGATCGTATCATCGCCCACGCCGCTGTAGCCGATCGCCGCCTGCAGCTGCCCGATCGCCGTGTTGAACACCGTCGTGGTCGGCAGGCCGGTCAGGTCGGCGCCCCACGCGCCGTTACCATGGGCGGCCGCAAGGTCAGCGGCCACCTGGCTGCTGATCGTCGCGGCCGACGGCGGCGCGGTGTACACGAACGTCGGCATGCGCGACAGGATCGGCGCGTCGAGGTTGTCCAGATTCGCCGCCCGCGCGGTCGTGAGGTCCGCCCGCAGGCCCGCCGCGTCGGTCTTGGTCGCCAACAGGTCCGTGCGGTCCTGCGCCGTGAAGTCGGCCGCCATGGCCGCGACGGTGAACGCCGACGCCCCTTGGCTGGTCGCGCTGCCGTCCTCCACGAACGTCACGTCGAACCGCACCTGATCGTTGACCGCGTGAGCGCTGTCGCTCGTGTACGTCCAGCGGTAGACGCCAATCGAGACGAGCGACGCGGCGGACAGGCGGGCCGACACGTCCGTCCCGTCGCCGAGCGTCGCGGCCAGCGTCGGCGTCGCGTCCGGCGCGGCCATGTTGCCGCTGTCGGCGTCGTACAGCCGCGCGGTGACCGCGAACGCCTTGGTGCCAGCGACAGGCACCAGCAGCTGGGGCGGCACGTCGAGCGACACGCGGCTCATGTTGTACAGGGCCGCGACCTGCGAGGCGGTGGCGATGAGCCCGCCCGTGTTGAGATTGTCGAGGTGGCCGGCGCGAGCGGCGGTGACGCGGGCCAGCAGCGCGCTAGTGCCCGCCGTGTCGCCGCCGGCGTAGCTGCTGATCGTGCCAGCGGGGAACGTCACGAGGCCCGACGCCGTAACCAGCTGGCCTGCGATGCGAGCGAGGTTGACCTGGATGTATCCGACAGAGCCGTACGCGACCCCAAGCCCCGACAAGCCCTGTGCGGCGGCGGCGCTGCCGTCGACCTGCGTGATGTTGGTGGGCGACACGTCCGGCCCGTACGTCTCGACCGACAACGCCTGGCTGAACGTCGTCGCCGCCGCGTCGTACACCCCCACCGAATAGTCGCGGTCGAACGTCAGGCCCGCGGGGATGTCGGCGTAGTAGACGCCCGTCGCCCCAACCTGCACCAGCGCGATGCGGCACTCGGTGAACGTCGCCGATTCGGTCACCCATGCGGGTGAACCGGTGCCCGACACCTGGCGCACCTGTCCCGGCATCGCGGGGTTGTACACGGCGACGTAGCCGGGCGCGTAGTAGGGGCCGAATTCCTTAGCCATGAGTGAACGTCTCTTCGCGAAGTTAGCGGCGCGTGAACCGATCAAGGATCT